>DATHXZ010000263.1:0-6040 GCA_035459405.1 Chthoniobacterales bacterium | reverse complement strand
CCCACGGGGCGACGGCTACAGGTTTGGCTTCGGCGCTGCCGCTTCTCGCAACGGCCGCGAGAGATCGCCTTTCACGCGGTCGAGAATGCCGTTCACAAACCTGCCGGACTCGGTACCGCCGAATGTCTTCGCCAATTCGATCGCTTCGTTGATCGAGACCACCGGCGGGATGTCATCGCGGTAAAGCATCTCGTATATCGCCAGGCGCAGGACATTTCGATCCACGGGCGAAATGCGGCGGAATTCGTAGTTGTCGCAGTAGCGCGCGATCCGGTCGTCGATCTCGGCCAAGTGCGCGACCATGCCGTCGATGAGGGGCTGCGCGAACTCACGCACGTTCGGCTTTGCGGGACAGAACGCCCAGAATTCATCCATCTTCTCCGGCGCCTCCCCCTGCATGTCGCGCCAGAAGTGAAATTGGACGGCAGCCTGCCGCGCCATACGTCGCTTGCCCATTACTTCTCCCTCAGGTCGGACATGACGTTTGCGACCTCGATCGCGGCGCGCGCTGCTTCAATCCCGCGGTTCAGCTTCCCCTCGAGACAACGCTCCCGTGCCTGCACCTCCGTCTTCAGGCTCAACACCGCATTGATCACTGGCACTCCATATTCAATCGCAATCTGCTGCAGCGCTGTCGTGACGGAGCTCGCAATGTGCTCCGCGTGCGTCGTGCCGCCCTTCATGATTACGCCGATGGCGATGATGGCGTCCGCCTTTTTCTGGCTGGCGATCTCGCGCACGATGACCGTGATCTCGAACGCGCCGGGCACCTGGTGGAGGGTGAGCGCCGCCGCCGGGCAGAGCCTGCGGAGCTCTTCCGTGGCGTGGTTCACGAGGCCTTGCACGTATTTGGGATTGTACTGGCTCGCCACAATCGGGAAGACGCGCTTGCCGATGACGAGACGCGGGCGCGGCGGAACAGCGGTGGACATGCGGAGCGACGTAATCAGTGAGAGGTGAAAAGTGAAAAGTGACAGGTCTTCACATCTCACCTTTCACGTCTCACCTTTTCGCCTTCAGAGCGCGTGACCCATTTTCACCCGCTTGGTCTCGAGATACTTCGCGTTGTGCGGATTCGCTTCGCTCCGAATCGGCACCTGCTCGACCATCTGAATACCGTAGCCTTCGAGGCCGACAACCTTCTTGGGATTATTCGTGAGGAAGCGGAACTTCCGCACGCCGAGATCGAATAGAATCTGCGCGCCGAGCCCGTAGTCGCGCAGGTCCATCCCGAAGCCGAGCTTGGCGTTCGCCTCGACCGTATCGAGCCCGTCCTCCTGCAACTTGTAGGCGTGGATCTTCGCCGCGAGTCCGATGCCGCGACCTTCCTGTCGCATGTAAACAAGGACGCCATTTCCTTGGTCAGAGATCTGCTTCAATGCAGCGTGCAGCTGGTTTCCGCAATCGCAGCGCCGCGAACCGAAAACGTCCCCCGTGAGACATTCGCTATGCACCCGCACGAGTATGGGCTCGTCGGAAGAGATGTTGCCCTTCACGAGCGCGAGATGATGTGAGCCGTCGACCTTTGAGCGGTAGAGATGAAGATCGAAGTCGCCGTAGTCGGTCGGCATCTTCACCACCTGCTCGCGCTCGACCAGCTTCTCGCGCAGCCGCCGATGCGCGATCAGGCTCTGGATCGTGCAAATGCGCAGGTCGTGCTTTTTCCGGAACTCCATCAGCTCCGGAAGTCGCGCCATCGTGCCGTCGTCGTGCAGAATCTCGCAGAGCACGCCCGCTGGCTGTAGCCCCGCGAGCCGCGCGAGATCGACGGCCGCCTCCGTGTGGCCAGCCCGCCGCAGCACGCCGCCCTCCTTGGCGCGAAGCGGAAAGATGTGGCCCGGCTGAACGAGGTCTTCAGGCCTGGCGGTTGGATCCGCGATGATGTTGATCGTCCGCGCGCGGTCGTGCGCGCTGATGCCCGTCGTCACGCCCTCGGCTGCATCGACCGAGACCGTAAAGTCGGTGCGGTACATCTCGCGATTCTGCGCCACCATCCTCTGCAGCCCGAGCTGCTCGGCGCGCTCGTTCGAAACGGGCGCGCAGATCAAGCCGCGCCCATGCATGGCCATAAAGTTGATCGCTTCGGGCGTCGCCTTCTCCGCCGCCATGAGCAGATCGCCCTCGTTTTCGCGATCTTCGTCGTCGGTCACGATGACCATTCGACCGTCTGCGATGTCGCGCACCACGTCGTCGACGGTGTCGAATTCAAAGGCTTGCGGCGCCTCTACGAGCATCGCCTACTGTTACGTCCGGCGGTTAGCTCAGCAACGTCTATTCGTCTCGCGCGGCGCCCGTTGCGACGATCGCCTCGGCCCGATACATGTCGCGATTGCTGCCCTGAAACTCCGCTTTCAGCCGCACCTTGAACTTCGCCAGGTCGACGATCTCCCAGCGGGTGAAGCTCCAGTGCCCCGCCTGCCGCCCGTCGTGCTCGATACCGAGGATGAGATGCACCGCATCGTCGCGCACTTTGTTCGTCGCCACCTTCGGCTCGAAGTAAAACGAGCGGAAGCTGCTATCGCGGCTTCCTTTCGCATACAGCTTCGGGTCCATGTAATAGATGCGTTTAGTCGCGGTGTCGGTCAGCTGCAGGTCGGGGTAACCGGAGCGCTGCACCTTCTCGACGGCCGTCTTCGCGAAATCGCACGTAAAACCATCAACGCCGTTGAGCACTTCGCGGATCATGTTCTCGAAGGGAGCACTCACTTCGTTGATGCGCGCGACGCTTTGCACCGGGCTGTCGGCCGCGTTCATCCGCTTGAGGACTTCATCAAGCGCGCCGCCGACCTGCTTCAGCACACGCTGATCAGCTTCGTCCTCACAATTGATTCCAAGGACCTTCTTGCCGGTGGCATAGAGAATCACATCGCTGAACGGAACCTGGTTCATCTCCTCTTTGCCTTCCATCAACCAGGGGATGAACGTCGCGGCTGGCGAGTCCGGCGATGGGCCCGGCGTCTGGCCTCGCACGAGTGCTAACGATGCGAGGACCACCGCAACAACGAGGAACGAGAAGCGGCGCATCATCAGGTAACAACTACACCGCTCTCGAGCAGCGGAAGCACGGATGCGAGGCTCGCCTCGCTGCGCGCGTGGATGAACATCAGCGGCTCACCTTCGCTCACGGCTTCGCCGACCTTCTTGAGCCCGGAAAACCCGACCGCGAAATCGATGGCGTCGTCCGCTTTCTGCCTTCCGCCGCCGAGGAACACGGAGGCGCGACCGATCGCTTCCGCATCCATGCTCGTGATCGTTCCGCTGCATCGTGCAGCGAACGGCTGCACGATCGGCGTACGGTGGAACGCGCCCAGCTTCTCGAGCGACGCAGGCACGCCGCCTTGCGCTTCGACCAGCTGCACGAACTTCCCCCACGCGCTGCCGTCTTTCACCCAGCCGGCAAGTTGATCGCGTGACGCGCTCGACACTTTCGCACCGAAATCAAGGATCAGCGTGATCAAGTCCTCCGGCCCGCCGCCCTGCAGAATCTCGACACACTCAGCGACTTCGAGCGCGTTGCCCACGGTCCAACCGAGCGGCTCATCCATTGGAGTGAGGAGGCACGACATCCGTACGCCCATCAGCTCGCCGACTTCGATCATTGCCTGCGCGAGTTGCTCTGCTTCGGCGCGCGTCTTCATGAACGCGCCACGCCCAAACTTCACGTCGAGCACCAGCCGATCGAGATTCTCTGCCAATTTCTTGCTCATGATGCTCGCGACGATGAGCGGCTGCGACGGCACGGTGCCGGTTACGTCTCGCAACGCGTAAAGCTTCTTGTCGGCCGGGCAGATGTCCGCCGTCTGGCCGATCATGAAAACGCCGATGCGCTCGAGTTGCTGCATCGCCGCGTGCTCATCCAGGCTGACGTTAAAACCGGGGATGCTCTCCAGCTTGTCGAGCGTGCCGCCTGTGATGCCGAGTCCGCGGCCGGAAATCATCGGCACCCACAGGTGGTCACATGCGAGCAGGGGAGCGAGGACGAGCGAGACCTTGTCGCCCACGCCTCCGGTGGAATGCTTGTCCACTTTCGGCGGAGATCCAGCGGGATACTCCAGCACGCGCCCACTGCGCATCATCGATGTGGTGAGATGCTGCGTCTCCCGTGGCGTCATGCCGCGGAAGAACACCGCCATCGCCCACGCACTCATCTGGTAATCCGCGACCTCTCCGCGGGTGAATGCAGCGATCAGATCTCCAATCTCGTCGCCCGTGAGCTCGGCACCGTCGCGCTTCTTCTCGATCAGAGATGGAACGTGCATCGAATCAGACTGACGCCGGGCGAAGAAATGAAGTCCCGGTCGGCCAATTTGGGACGCCGAAGTACGCGGCGAGTGTCGCTGCTACGTCCGCAAACGTCTCGCGAGTCCCGAGATCGCGCGATTCGCTCCCATCGAGCACAAAGAGCGGAACCTGCTCGCGCGTGTGATCGGTTCCGCGAAAGGTCGGATCGTTGCCATGGTCCGCTGTGATGATGACGAGATCATCTGGAGTGACCCGCGACAGAAACGGTCCGAGCCACGCATCGAATTCTTCGAGTGCTGCAGCGTATCCCGTTACGTCCCGCCGATGGCCGAACAGCATGTCGAAGTCGACGAGATTGGCGAAGATGAGCCCGTCGCGCTGCTCTTTCCAAAGTTCGGCCATGCGCGCCATTCCTTCCGCGTTGGACGCCGTCGGAAACGACTGCGTCACGCCTTGCCCGGCGAAGATGTCGCTGATTTTTCCGACGCCAACGACCGACACTCCGGAATCGCTCAGGGCATCGAGAACGGTGCGAGGCGGCTTCATCGAGTAGTCGTGGCGCCGCGCAGTCCGCTTGAAGCTGCCGGGCTCGCCGATAAACGGGCGTGCGATCACGCGCCCGATCTGCGCTCCGTCAGCATGCTTTCGCGCCGCCTCGCAGATCGCGTACAACTGCTCGATCGGGATTACCTCTTCGTGGGCGGCAATCTGCAGGACGGAGTCCGCCGAGGTGTAGAGGATCGGTTTACCAGTTGCCACGTGTTCCCTCCCAAGCTCCTCGAGCACCGTCGTTCCGCTCGCAGCGTAGTTGCCGATGAACTGCACCCCGGCGTCGCGCTCGATCGGCTGCACCAGCTCGTTCGGGAAGCGCTTGAACGTTGCGAATGGTTCCTCGAGAAGCGCGCCGGCGATCTCCCAGTGGCCCGTGGTGGTGTCCTTGCCGGCCGATCGTTCCTGCATCCGGCCATAGCTTGCGCTCTGTAGCTGGGGACGCTGTCCCCGGCTGGCCCTCGACGTCGCCACGAAGCCGCCGGGGACAGCGTCCCCGGCTACAGGAAGGATGCGCTTCAAACCTAACGAGCAGAGATTCGGCAATGCGAGATCCGGCCGTTGCTCAAAGATGTGGCCGAGCGTGTTCGCCCCGACGTCCCCGTAACTCTCCGCATCAGGCGCATTGCCCACGCCGACACTGTCGAGCACGATCAGGAGCGCGCGCACAGTCCGGCTACAGGCCGATCGGGTGCCAGGCCGTCTTCATCTCCACGCTGTCGAGGATCCAATACGGATTTTCCGCGCGCTCGGTGCGCCACTGCTCCTGGGTGAGATCGCGGCGCACGTAGCGCTTTACGTTGAACCCGCCGCCGCGTTGCAGTTGGCGGCCGACGAGCTCTTCGTCGGAACCGTCGACGATCGTGTTGACGTCCATGTGACTGGCGATGTGCGACGCAAGCTCTGCACGGTCGCCCGCCAGCACATTGATGACTCCACCCGGCAGATCGCTGGTCGCGATGATTTCCGAGAACGTGAGTGCGGCGAGCGGCTTTGTGTTGGATGCGAGCACGACGGCCGTGTTGCCCGCGAGGATGACCGGCGCGACGAGTGAGACCATCGCGAGCAGCGACGGTTCGTCCGGGCAGAAGACAACGACCACACCTGTCGGCTCTGGCATGGTGAAGTTGAAATGGGAGCTTGCCACCGGATTCACAGCGCTGAAGAGCTGGCTGAACTTGTCCGTCCATCCGGCGTAGTGAACCAGCCGGTCGATCGCCGCCGCCGCTTCCTCGTCGCCGTCTCCGCG
>DATHXZ010000262.1:0-1921 GCA_035459405.1 Chthoniobacterales bacterium | reverse complement strand
ATAGCTCAGCGACTGCGCGTCGCAAGTTTTTGCTGTGCCGTGTAGAGGCGGGTGTCCTCAACCGCACGCGCGCTCGATTAGTGGAAGTCGTGCGAAACGCTGCCGGTGATCTGCGCGTGGGCGAGCGGACGAATCCGCTTTGCTTTCACCAGGGTCACACCGTGCGTGTTCTGCACCTGGCCTTCGATCACGAGAAACGGCTCTTCCGTAATGAGCAGCCGCAGCTTCTCAAAAATATCCGGCGTAACGATCGCGTTCGACACGCCGGTTTCGTCTTCGAGGCTGATGAACACGAAACCTTTCGCCGTGCCGGGACGCTGACGACAAATCACATTGCCCGCGATCTGGACGGTCGAACCATGCCGCGCCTGATGCATGTCGCTCGCCCGCCATGCGTCGGGCAACTGCGCGCGGAGCAGCTTCATCGGATGCGGGCCCGTCGTCAGGTTCATACCTTCGAAGTCGGCCTGCACGCGCTCCGGTAAAGTCATCGGCAGCAGCGGCGAACTCGTTCCGTCATCCCAAGCGAAGTCGAGGGATGCCGTGGCAGTACCGATTAGGTTCGGGACGGGATTCCTCGATTCCACTGTGCTGCGCTCGGAATGACGGCGAGAGCGGGCCAGCCCGGTTGCACGTTCAAACAGCGGCTCCGGTGGCGCCTCTTCCACGCGCCACATCGCCTCGCGACGATGCTCCGCCAGCGCGTTCAGCGCACCGATCTCGGCCAGCGTCCGCAATTCATCTTTCGTCAGCTGCACGCGGCGCTTGAAGTCATCCACTGACGCAAACGCGGCATCTGAGCGCGTGCTTACCAGCTGCTCGGCATGCTCCTGTCGAAACGACGTGACGGAACAAAAGCCGAGCCGGATCGTATCGTCCGCCACCACGATCGAGCGCCAGTCCGACTGCACCACACAAACCGGCTGCACCTTCACCCCATGCCGTTGCGCATCCTTCACGATCGTGGCCAGCGAGTAGAAACCCATCGGCTGATTGTTGAGCAGGCTCGCGTAAAACTCCGGCGCGCGATGCGTCTTCAGATAGGCGCTGCCATACGCCAGAATCGCAAAGCTGATCGCGTGCGACTCCGGAAATCCGTAGAGCGCGAACGATGTGATCGACTGCAGAATCTTGTCGATCGCGGCTGGAGCGACGCCGTTTGCCTGCATCGCGGTGCGGAGCTTCACGCTCACCTTGTCCATCCGCTCCTGCGAACGATGGAAGCTCAGCGCGCGCCGCAGCTCCTCCGCTTCGTCGCCGGAGAAATTCGCCATGATCATCGCGATCTTCAGCAGCTGCTCCTGGAAGAGTGGCACACCGAGCGTGCGCCCGAGAATCGGCTCCAACCGCGGATCGAGAAACGTGACCGGCTCCTTGCCGGCGCGTCGCGCAAGATACGGGTGCACCATGTCGCCTTGGATTGGCCCCGGCCGAATGATCGCCACCTCGATGACCACGTCGTAGAAGCACTTCGGCTGCATTCGCGGCAGCGTCGCCATCTGCGCGCGGCTCTCGATCTGGAACACGCCGATCGTATCCGCCTTGCACATCATCTCGAAGGTGGCGGCATCATCCTTCGGGATGTGCGCGAGATCGAGCGGCCGCCCGCGTTCGCGGCAAAGCTCGAACGTATCCTGCATCACCGACATCATGCCGAGCCCGAGCAGGTCCACCTTCACGATCCCGAGATCCTCGCAATCATCCTTGTCCCATTGCGCGACGACGCGGCCCGGCATCGATGCATTCTCCAGCGGCACGAACGAGCTCAGCTTGTCCTGGCAGATGATCATGCCGCCGGAGTGCTGCCCGAGATGGCGCGGCAAGCCGTAGATCGCCTGGTATAACGAGATGAACGCCGGCATCCGCGGATGCGCTTTCGGCAGACCGGCCTGCTCGATCTGCGCCGAGAGATCCATCGTGT
>DATHXZ010000261.1:0-6299 GCA_035459405.1 Chthoniobacterales bacterium | reverse complement strand
CGCGCGGCTTTGTCATTTCGACCCCGCACCCTGATTGCCAACGCCGCGCGATTGGGCGAATGCTGCGCCGATGACATCTACGCAGCTCGTTGCGCAGGACTTGCGTCGCTCCTTTCGCATCGGCAGTCGCCGCATCGACGTGCTGCGCGGTGTTTCACTACAGGTCGAGCATGGCGAAACGGTGTTTCTCGTCGGTGCGTCGGGAGCGGGGAAAACGACGCTGCTCTACACGCTCGCCGGTTTGGAGCGGCCGGAGTCCGGAACGGTAGAGTTCGAAGGCCGCCGGCTTTACAGCGGAAGCGCCGCATCTCAGGCGAAGCTGCGCAATGAGAAGATGGGTTTCGTATTTCAGGGCTACTTTCTGCTTCCCGAGCTGACCGCACTGGAAAACGTCACTCTGCCAGGGTTAATCGGTCGGCGACCGAAGCAGAGCGTCGCCGAGGCCAGCCTCGCTGACGTTGGCCTGGCTGAGCGCATGCATCACTTACCGGCAGAGCTGTCGGGCGGTGAGCAACAACGCGTGGCAATTGCGCGTGCCCTAACGAATGATCCCGATATTATTTTCGCCGACGAGCCAACTGGAAATCTCGACTCGAAGACCGGCGACACGATCATCGATCTGCTGCTGAACCTGGCGCATCAACGCAAAAAGACGCTGCTTGTCGTGACGCATGACAGCAATCTCGCCGGGCGTGGCGATCGACAGCTGCGCATCGTCGATGGCATGCTCGCGTAGCGCAGGTATACGGCGATTTGCTGCTTGAATTGCCTTTTTAAGCGCCGAACGTTTTCGCGTGCCAGACCCTACCTCGACTGCTGACGGCGACACGATGGTGATCGATGAACCGCAAACGCGCGGTGTTGCAACAACGCCGGCGGTGAAGCCGGCTAACGAGTCGAAAACCAGCGAACCGGCCAAGCAGTCGACCATCTACATTGACGGCGAATTCCTGCCGGAGTCCGAAGCCAAAGTGTCGGTCTTCGACCATGGGCTGCTCTACGGCGACGGCGTCTTCGAAGGGATCCGCTTCTACAACGGCCGCGTGTTCCGGTTGGAAGAGCACCACGATCGGCTCTGGGATTCGGCACGTTCGATCTGCCTCGACATCCCGATGACCAAGGAGGAGATGACCGCAGCCTTGCTTGAGACCGTTCGGCAGAATGGTCTCCGCGACGGCTACATTCGCCAGATCGTCACGCGCGGCGTCGGGAACCTCGGGCTGAATCCTGTGCAGTGTAAGCGCCCGAGCGTGATCATCATCGCGGCGACGATCGCGTTGTACCCCGAAAATGTTTACCACAACGGGCTGACGATCGTGACCTGCGCAACGCGTCGAGCGGGCGCGGCGGTTTTGAATCCCGCGGTGAAGTCGCTCAACTATCTTAATAACGTCATGGCGCGGATCGAGGCGAACCTCGCCGGCGCGGACGAGGCGTTGATGTTGAACGACGTCGGCAACGTCGCCGAATGCACGGCAGACAACGTTTTCATCATCAAGAAGGGGCAGATTTTTACGCCACCGATCTCGGCCGGAGCACTGCGCGGTATCACGCGCTCGGTCGTCTTCGAAATTGCGGCGGAACTCGGGATCAAGATCACCGAGACAGACATCACGCGGCACGACGTGTTCGTGGCCGATGAATGTTTCCTGACGGGCACCGCGGCGGAGGTCATTCCGGTGATCAAGGCCGACGGTCGCGTGATCGGAACGGGCAAACCTGGGGCCATCAGCACGCGCATGATTGCGCGTTTCCGGGAGCTGGTGCGCGCAAGCGGGACGCCCATTTACACGTGACCGACAGCGCGCCACCGATCCGGCGCCGAAGGTGCTCAAACAATCGCGGGGGTTGAATGTTTCCCCCGCGCGGAGGTCTAACTAACAGCGATGTTGCGCGACGTTTGCAAATGCAATGACGCGACAGTCTTCCTGACGCAGATTGTCGAGGGCAAGATGCAGAAGGTGAATCTCTGCGACTCGTGCTCGAAAGAAAAAGGTGTGCAGGACCCGACTGGCTTTGCGCTTGCGGATTTGTTGCTCGGCATCGGCGCGGCGGAGGAAATCGAGAAGGGTGCGCCGACTCAGAAGTGCACGGTTTGCGGGTTCACGCAGGCCGACTTCAAGAAGACCGGGCGGCTGGGGTGCAGCGCGTGTTACCTTACGTTTGCGGAGGGCCTCGGCAGCCTGCTCAAGGCGATGCACAAAGGCACTGAGCACGTCGGCAAGTTGCCGCAGCGGGCACATCGTGAAATCGAGTTGGCAGATCGTATGCGCTCGCTCACACACGACCTGCAGAAAGCGGTCGCGGAAGAGAATTACGAAAACGCTGCGTCGCTCCGCGACCAAATCAAGCAGCTCGAAACGCAGCTTGCCCCACGATGAATTTTGCAACCGTCATAGCAGCAGGCGCCGAGTGGCTTCGCGGTGAAGGGCCACACCACCAGATCGTGGTGAGCAGCCGAGTGCGGCTCGCGCGCAATCTCCGGCATCGCGCGTTCCCCGGCTGGGCAAAGAAGACGGAACGGACGCAGATCCTCGAGCTCATCAAACCGCGGCTCGAAGAGCTGCCGGAGATGCAGGATTCCTTCTCGGAAATGCTGCAGGATCTCTCGGCACTTGAGAAACAGGTGCTCGTGGAGCGTCACCTGATCAGCCGCGAGCATGCCGCGAAAAGTGTCGGCAGCGCGGTCATCATGAATCGCCGCCAGACGCTTAGCATCATGGTCAACGAAGAGGATCACCTGCGCATGCAGTCGATCCGTTCCGGGCTCCAGCTGAAGAGCGCATTCAAGCTCGTCGACAAGGTCGACAGCACGCTCGAGAGCAAACTCGACTTCGCCTACGACTCAAAGCTCGGATATCTGACCGCCTGCCCGACAAACGTCGGCACCGGAATGCGTGCCTCGGCGATGTTGCACCTTCCGGGGCTCGTGTTGAGCGAGATGATCAACCAGGTCATTCAGGCGGTGAACAAGATCGGCCTCGCCGTGCGCGGTCTTTATGGAGAGGGCACCGAAGCGATGGGGAACCTGTTCCAGATCTCCAACCAGACGACGCTTGGCGAAAAGGAAGAGGAGATCGTCAGCCGGTTGAGCAAGGTGATCGAGACCATCATCGAGAAGGAACACGACGCGCGTCAGATGTTGATCCAAAAGAAGTCGAACACTCTCTGGGATCAGATCGGCCGCGCGTATGGCGTGCTCACCTACGCGCACGCCATGACATCGAAGGAAGCGCTAAATCTCCTCTCGATCATCAAGCTGGGGGTCGATCTCGGCGCGTTTCCGGAAGACAGGCGGCTGCCGATCGATGAGCTGTTCATCGACACCCAGCCCGCGCACCTCCAAAAGAGCTCGCAGCAGAAGCTGAATGCCGAGGAGCGCGACGAGTTACGCGCCCAAATCATCCGGGAGCGTTTGCGAGTATTTCCTAAACCTGATATTAGTAAAGTGGCGCGTGGGTCCACGGGAAACGGCACGACTTCCGAGCCTCAAAACAATGAATAATTTCACTCCGCGAGCGCAGCAGGTCCTAGCACTCGCTCGCAAAGAAGCGGATCGCTTCAATCACAACTACGTCGGTACGGAGCACCTGTTGCTCGGCCTGATCAAGCTTGGCCAGGGGGTCGCGGTGAACGTGCTGCAGAAGATGGGTCTCGATCTCGAGACGGTGCGGATGGAAGTCGAAAAACAAGTCGGCTCCGGACCCGAGACGAAGATGGTAGGCAATATTCCGTACACGCCGCGCGTGAAGAAGGTGCTCGCGCTCGCGGGCAAAGAAGCGAAGGCGCTGAATCACTCGTATGTGGGAACCGAGCACATCCTTCTCGGTCTCCTGCGCGAAGGTGAAGGCGTCGCGGCGCGCGTGTTGAAGAGCCTCGAAGTGGACATCGAGCGCACGCGCAACGAGATCCTCAAGGAACTCGATCCCAATTTCACTCCGCCCGAATCCGAGCAGGAAGGCGGCGGCGGTAGCGAGCAGGCGGGGTCTGGGAAGAAGGACGTCAAAACGCCCGCGCTGCGTGCATTTGGCCGTGACCTGACCGAGCTGGCGAAGAAGGGCGAGCTCGATCCGGTGATTGGTCGCGTGAACGAAATTGAGCGCGTCATTCAGGTGCTCTGCCGCCGCACGAAAAACAACCCCGTGCTGCTCGGCGAAGCGGGCGTCGGCAAGACGGCGATCGCGGAAGGCCTGGCGCAGGAGATCGCGAGCGGCAACGTGCCGGAGCTTCTCCGTGACAAGAAGGTCATCACGCTTGACCTCGCGCTGATGGTTGCCGGGACTAAGTACCGCGGCCAGTTCGAAGAGCGCATCAAAGCGGTGATGGACGAAATCCGCCGCTCGAAGAACGTCATCCTGTTCATCGACGAGCTGCACACGATCGTCGGCGCGGGTTCGGCCGAAGGCGCGATGGACGCGTCCAACATCATCAAGCCGGCGCTCAGCCGCGGTGAGTTGCAGTGCGTCGGCGCGACCACGCTCAACGAGTATCGCAAATACATCGAGAAAGACGCTGCGCTTGAACGCCGTTTTCAGACGGTGAAGGTCGAAGCCCCGAGCGTCGAAGAGGCGATCCTGATCCTGAAAGGTCTGCGCCCGAAATACGAGGCACACCACAAGGCGAAGCTCACGGACGAGTCGCTCGAGCTCGCAGTCAAACTGTCGGAGCGTTACATCACCGGCCGCTTCCTCCCTGACAAGGCGATCGACGTCATGGACGAAGCGGGGGCGCGCGCGCGGATCAACGCGATGACGCGGCCGCCGGACGTGAAGGAGATCGAGCGCGAGATCGAGGAGATCCGCATCGAGAAAGAAGCGGCGATCAAGGCGCAGGATTTCGAGAAAGCCGCTTCGCTGCGCGACAAGGAGAAGCAGACCAAGGATAAGCTGGATGGCATTCTCGCGCAGTGGCGCGAGGAGCGTGAGGAGAAGGAAGTTCTCGTCACGGCCGACGACATGATGAACATCATCTCGAAGGTGACGGGTGTTCCGCTCCAGAAGATGGAGCAAAAGGAAACCGAGAAGCTCCTCCAGATGGAAGACGAGCTGAAGGGCAAAGTCATCGGCCAGCACGAAGCCGTCGTTGCAATTTCGAAGGCGCTTCGCCGCAGTCGCGCGGACCTCAAGGATCCTCGCCGCCCCATCGGTTCGTTCATCTTCCTGGGACCTACCGGCGTCGGTAAGACATTCCTCGCGCAGACGCTCGCCGAATTCATGTTCGGCGATCGCGATGCGCTCATCCAGATCGACATGTCGGAGTACATGGAGAAGTTCACCGCGTCGCGGTTGATCGGCTCACCTCCGGGATATGTTGGTTACGAGGAGGGTGGTCAGCTTTCGGAGGCCGTGCGACGCCGTCCGTATTCGGTTGTGCTGTTCGACGAAATCGAGAAGGCACACCCCGACGTGATGCATCTGCTCTTGCAGATCCTCGAAGAGGGTAAGATCACCGACTCGCTTGGTCGCAAGATCGACTTCCGCAACACGATCATCATCATGACCTCGAACGTCGGAGCGGAGACACTCCAACGTCAGACGACGATGGGATTCGGCGCGACGAAGCCGATCGGCGAGCATGAGTATGACGTGATGCGCGACCGCTTGCTGGAAGAATCCAGGCGCGCGTTTAAGCCCGAGTTCATCAACCGCCTCGACGACATCATCGTCTTCCACCAGCTGGTGAAGGACGATCTGATCAAGATCGTCGAGCTCGAAGTGGCGAAGGTGTTCGCGCGCGTGAAGGCGAAGGAAGTCAGCATCGAGCTCGATCAGTCGGCCAAGGAGCTGCTCATCGAGAAAGGCTACGATCCGCAATACGGTGCGCGCCCAATGCGCCGTGCGGTCGAGCGGTACCTCGAAGATCCGTTCGCAGAGGAGCTGCTACGCGGCAATGTGAAGGCTGGGGACGTCGTGCACGTCGCGGCGGCGAACGGCAAGCTCGTCTTCAACGTCGCGGAGCCGCAAGGCGCCACGGCGAGCGCGAGCTAGAAGGTTGCCTTCTGTAGCGGCGGTCTATGCCGCCGTGGTAGCCGACGAGGCGGTCCTCGGCCCGGCAGATCGCCTGCACGTGTCAGAAGTTCGGCGGTCATAGACCGCCGCTACAGGTGTCCAACTACGCCCGCGGATGCGCGTCGTCGTAGGCTTTCTTGAGTCGGTCGGCGGTGACGTGCGTGTAGATCTGTGTGGTCGACAGACTCGCGTGGCCTAACAACGCCTGCACGCTGCGCAGGTCAGCGCCGGCATCGAGGATGTGCGTAGCGAAGCTGTGCCGCAGCTTGTGCGGGCTGATCGAGATCGGAA
>DATHXZ010000260.1:0-2376 GCA_035459405.1 Chthoniobacterales bacterium | reverse complement strand
CGTCGCAATCGCCTGCGCCACGGGCTCGTCATCGCGGAAGTCGCTCTCGCGCTCGTCTTGCTGGTTGGCGCGGGCCTCTTGCTGAAGAGCTTCACCCGCCTGCAGAACGTGCATCCAGGATTCGAGCCGAAAAACGTGCTCACGATGGAGGTGGCTTTGCCGTTGTTGAAATATCCGCGGGGCAAGCCCGTGGCCGATTTCTACGCCGAAGTGACGCGCCGCGTGAAGACGTTGCCGGGCGTGGAAGCGGCCGCGTTTGCCTCGATCCTGCCGCTCAGCGGGACCAACAGCGACAGCTCGTTCAAGATCGAGGGATTGGATTCGAATGCGACGAAGATCTATCCCGATGAAGAGATTCGCGCCGTGACGCCGGAGTACTTCCAGGCGTTGAAAGTGCCTCTTCTGCGCGGGCGGTTCTTCAACGAGGGGGATCAGTTCGAAGGCCCCGGTGTCGCGATCGTCAACAATGCCTTCGCGAAGAAATGGTTCCCGGAGCAGGACGCGATCGGCAAGCGCATCACCTTCAGCGATGTCAGCAAGCCGGACATAAAATGGATCACGATTGTGGGCGTTGTCGGAGACATGCGTCACCGCGGGCTCGATCAGGACGTGAAGCCAGAATACTACCTGGCGCACAATCAGACTCCGTATCGCTCGATGGTCCTGACGGTGCGCAGCGCGCAGGATCCGCGTTCGCTCACCTCAGCGATCCGGCGTGAGATCAGCAATCTCGATCCCGATCTTCCGGCGGCGAATGTCCGCACGCTCGAGCAGGTAACGGCTGATTCGATCGCGCCGCGGCGATTGTCGGTCGCCTTGATCACCGTGTTTGCGGGCGTCGCCCTCGTGCTCGCGTCTGTCGGCATCTACGGCGTGATGTCGTTCCTCGTCGTGCAACGCACGCACGAGATCGGCGTGCGCATGGCGCTCGGGGCGCAGCGTGCCGATGTGTTCAAGCTCGTGCTCGGCCGCGCCGCGAAGCTGGTCGCGATCGGCAGCGTGATCGGCTTGGTGCTGGCGGTGATTAGCAGCCGCGCGCTGCGCTCGATGCTCTACAACGTCGCCGCGCTAGATGTCTCCACGTTCGCGCTCGTCACGATCGCGCTCGCAGTCGTCGCGCTGCTCGCGAGCTACATCCCTGCGCGACGCGCGACCAAAGCCGACCCGATGATCGCGCTCGGCCACAACGCATGATCAGCGCGCCTGCGATACGCAGAGCCGTAGCACAGGCGTCCCGCCTGGTGGCCCCACAGTCAAGATGGCTGTGCTACGTCGCGCGATCGCCGCCTGGCCGCAGCCTATGAATGCCCTCGCACGCGGCAAATAAATTTCCAAGACTCAACACATGATCGAACTCAAACACGTCGAACGCTTTTACCCGCTGGCGAAGGGCCAGTTCTTTTACGTCCTCCGTGACGTCAACCTGAACATTGATGAGGGCGACTTCGTTTCGATCATGGGGCCGTCGGGCGCGGGCAAATCATCGCTCCTGCACGTGCTCGGGATGCACGATCACGCCTGGAGCGGCGAATATCACTTCGAAAGCGAGGAGGTTCACAACCTCAAGCCGAAGGACCGCGCCACGCTGCGCAACGACAAGATCGGCTTTGTCTTCCAGCAGTATCATCTGCTCGACGACCTGACGGTTTACGAGAACCTCGACATCCCGCTCTCGTATCGCCACACGAGCAAGAGCGACCGCGCCGCGAAAGTAGCCGACACGCTCGACCGCTTTCACATCGTCGCGAAGAAGGACCTCTATCCGCGCCAGCTCTCCGGCGGACAGCAACAGCTCGTCGGCGTCGCGCGCGCCATCATCTCGAACCCGAAGCTGATCCTCGCCGACGAACCGACCGGCAACCTGCATTCGTCGCAGGGCGAAGAGATCATGGAGCTGTTCAAGCAGCTCAACTCCGAAGGCACCACGATCGTGCAGGTCACGCACTCGGAGAAGAACGCGACCTACGGCAATCGTGTCGTGCAGCTGCGCGACGGCTTCGTCGTCTAAGCATGATGCTCGGCGCGCTGGGAGATGCGGTCCAAATTTCCGTGCGCGGCGCGGGAGCTGAAGTTTTTGTCAACGTCGCTGTCCGGCGGGCGGGGTTTGGGCCTTGTGGGCGCGGACTCGGAAGGTCTACGCGCGCCGCAAGTTGCCCGCCGGCACCGCAATTTTCACACGGCGCCACAATCGGCGCGGAGTTCCTACTATGATTCAAGATATCCGCTACGCGCTTCGCATGCTGGTGAAGTCGCCGACGTTCACCATCACCGCAGTGCTCACACTCGCGCTCGGCATCGGGGCGAACACCGCGATCTTTACGGTGGTAAACGGGCTGCTGCTTCGCCCGCTGCCATACCCGGAACCGGAGCGCGTCG
>DATHXZ010000259.1:0-7483 GCA_035459405.1 Chthoniobacterales bacterium | reverse complement strand
ACCCGTTGTGCGGCGCTGCCCTGCGCGATGACGCCGCCGATCAGCACCTCGTCGCCCGTTCCCACACGCCCGCGGGTCGAGATGTTAAGCAGCTCGCTCGAAGAGTGACTGCTGGCGCCGAGCGCATAAATTTCGACCGTGCCGATGCCGGCACCACCGTTCACCCCGCGCACCTGCACTGTCAGCTGGCGATTCCCCTGAAGATCCGCGGTGGAGAGGAGCACGGCCGCTTCACGATCATTTGATGGCGCGAGACCTGTCTGCCGGATCGGCTGTTCCTTTTGCGTTCTCCAGTCATCATTCTGCGCCACGATTCCGCCGCTGCTGTTTAGCACCAGCAGCTCGGGATCAGCCAGAGCGCCATTAACCGGGAGCGATGGTCCCAGCGCCCGGATCAGCAGCGAGCGGCTAAACCGGAGCCGCGGATAAATCCGCCGATCAGGACATCTTCGCCCGTCCCGACGAAACCGCGCGTCGAGATGTTCGCCAGCTCCCCCTGCGCATTTGGTGGGAACAACTCGGAGGTGTTTCCGTCCGGGTCGGTCGCGCTATCGGTCACGAACTCATCTGGCGCGGTAGGAATTGGAAAGGAGAACTCGAACCGAGCGTTGCCAGCGCTATCGGTCGAGATCGTCTCGGTCCCAAGCAGGACCTGGCCGGGGTTCGTGCCACGTTTCGTGGCGAAGAACTGCAACGTGAAGGAGGTCGAAGCCTTGCTGTTTAGCCCGCCGACCACGGTGGTGCTGGTGGCGCTGCGTTTGACCTCAGCCACGACCGGAAAGTTTTGCAGCAAATTCGGACCCGTATCGGGATCTCCCGGGTCGTTGGGTGTGAATCCATCGCCGGCGAGATCAATGTCGGCGACATTGGCGTACATGAGGTTCGACAGAATCCGGTTCCCGACCGTGCTGCCGAAAGAAGCAGGCAGAACAGCGATGCCCGTGCGGTTAAACGCGATCACGTTTCCTTCTTCCGCCGCCAGACCGCCGACCATGATGCCTCTTCCGGAAACCTCGATCCCAGTCTGGTTGCCAAATCCGGCGCCACCATCGGCCCGTGGCCCGATCACGTTGCCTTGGATTCTGGTCTCGCCGTTCACAGCCTGAATGCCGACCGTGTTGTTCCCAATCAGATTCCCGGCACCCGCTGCAAATCCGCCGATCCGGTTGAAGATGCCGGCCCCCATGTCGATCCCAATACGATTTCCAAAGCCCTGCTTCAAACCGCTGGGATCCCAGCCGATATAGTTGCCAGCGACTAAATTGCTGAGTGTGATCATAGAAACCCCGATTTCGTTGCCGGAAATCACGTTACGCGTTTGGGGATCAACTGCTTCGTCCGAGCGGAGAGTGCCTCCACCGACAGTGTTGCCGCCGGCATTTCTCACCCGCACGCCGTAATAGTTGCCCATTACACTCACTCCATCGGGTGCCACTCCGATAAAGTTCCCTTCGATGCGGTTCCCCCCGATGGCGATCGGAAAATCGCCGGGATCGATCACAATTGCGGCTCCTGACAAAGGCCTCGCAAACCCCGTCAGCGAGAGACCGCGAATTGTGCAGTCGCCCATGAGGAACAATCCGGTCCTGGTAGTCGCCGCAGGGCCTCCACCATCGATCTGAATCAGGATGATCGCGTTATTGCCCGTTTGCAGCGTGTTTGGTCTTGCACCCGGCTGCGTGTAGCCATCGATCGTGACAGAGGACGTAACCGTGGGCAGCGGATTACCGCTGACGTCGATCTTGTGGGGGCCGGAACCAGGAATGCTGAAGATGATCAACTTCGAATCATCCTCAGACGCGTCAGCATCGGTAATCGCCTGCCGGAGCGATCCGGGTCCTGCCGCGTTTGTGTTGACCACAGTGAACACGCCAGCAGACACCGGAGGCAGCATGACAAACGTCGCGATCCAGAGCCACGCGATGTGCATGAAGGGAACTAGCCTCGATGATTGGCCGCCCATGGGGTCCTGGCGTTAGGGAGGAGGACGAAGGCAGCTTTGCATGGCCGCCGTCGATATCAGAAACAAAGCCAGGCACGCAAACACTTTCTCGCATTGCTATGTAAAAATGAATCACAGGGTGTAGAGCCGCTCGCTGGCGGCGAACGCCTGGTGCGCGCGTGAGGCAACTCTCCGCATTATCAGAGGCTGCAGGCGAGCACCGGCTACACATCGCGCAGCTCGCCGACGCAACGCGGCATCTTTGCACCGCTGAAACCAACTTTTACGGCTCGAGCAGCCCGACGTACCAGCCGATTAGCGCGTCGCCGAAGAACATCCAGACGAGCGCACCAGCCGCGAGGTATGGGCCGAACGGCAGCTTCGCCGACCAGACGCGCTTCCCGATTACAAGGGTGACGAGCCCGACAATCGAGCCGAACAGCGAACCGGCGAACACACTAAACAACACCGCGCGCCAGCCGAGGAACGCGCCGATCGCGGCGAGGAACTTCAGGTCGCCACGCCCCATCGCTTCGCGCGGGATCTGCAGCTCGCGCACGACGCCGCTGATGGTGATTAAGCTGTCGAGCTGCAGCTCGTCGTTACCGAATTTCACGCGGTTGTAGTGAAAGCGAAGCGTCTGCGCCCCGAGGCTGCGGCCATCGATCGTTACGTCGTCGCATTCGAGAATCAACTGGTCTGATTCCCGCGCGAAGTGATCGCTCCACAACCCTTTCTCGTCGCCCACAGCGAAGTCGGCGTCCTCGCCGGTCCGAGTCCACGTGAATGGCGTCGGCGCGTCGAGCTGGATGCGCTTTTTACCGAACGCGAGCTTGCCGCCTTCCAGCACCAGCCAGAGCAACGCATACCCGAGCGCGGCCGACGCGAGCGATGTCAGGAGCGCGGTCCAGCGACTGAACGTCATCATCAGCTCCGGGACGATGAGACTCGCGACGACCCCAACCGCCACACCGCCGAGTGTGATCTCATCGGGAATGATGAAGTGCTCGAAATCGATGAATGTGGCGGCAATCAGTAGCGAGATGAACACCCAGTAGGTGATCGCGACGGCCGGATCGAAGGTGAGCCAGACGGCCAGAAACATCAGCGCCGTCAGCAGCTCGACAGCGAAGTAGCGAACGGCGATACGGCTGCCGCAGTTCGCGCATTTCGCCCGCAGAAAGAGCCAGCTAATCAGCGGAAGATTCTGGTGCCAGGGGATCTGCTTCTTGCATGAGGGACAGAATGAGCGCTTCGGCTCGTTCACCGACAAGTCGAGCGGCAGCCGGTAGATGACGACGTTCAGGAACGAGCCGACCACCGCCCCGAGCACGAAGGCAACGACGCTGAAGAACAGCTCGTATCCGGCAGGACTCATCCGTTAGACATTCGCCGCGCGTCGTTGCATCAACCAGGCGGTCCAGATGCAGCTTTCGTAGAGCAGGTACATCGGGAAACCCATCGCCATGAGCGTGAGGATGTCGGGCGTCGGCGTGATAATCGCCGCCAGGATGAAGATCAACACGACGGCATACGGCCGCGTGTTCCGCATGAACTCGTAAGTCAGCAGCCCGAAGCGGACGAGCGCCAGCACCACGATCGGAAGCTCGAAAGCCAATCCGAAGCCAATCGTGAACCGAGTCACGAACGAGTAATACTCGCGCACCGTCCAGTTTGGCACCCAGCCGAGCGACTGCGCGTCCCGGAAGAAAAAGCTGACGGTCTTCGGCAGCAGCCAGTAGTAGCAGGCCACCACGCCGATGAGAAAAACTGCGAAGCTGACCGCGATGGCAGGGAGCAGCAGCCGCTTCTCGACCGCGGTGAGCGCGGGCAGGACAAACTCTGCGATGAAATAGACCAGCAGCGGGAACGACAACACGATCCCGGCGTAAAACGCGAGGCTGAAGGAAATCGTGAACGAGTCTGTGATACCCAGCGACTGCAGCGTGCGAATCTGCGGATCGAGCTGCTGAAGCGGCCGCTGCATGATGTGCGTCAGCGTGGTGCGAAACGCAAAGCAGGCGATCATCGACGCGAAGAGCGTGATCGCCATCTTCACAACGGTCCACCGCAGGTCCTCCAAGTGATCGAGGAACGGCTTTGCCGTTTCGGAATCCGGGATCTCGCGAAATTTGAAGAAGTTCCGCAGGGCCATGCGTTACTCGCCTAACGAGAGGAAGCCGCGTGCCACCAGCCGCGCGCACATGCTCAGCGTATTGGCGTCGCAGATTTCGCCGCTGGCGATCATCTCGCGCAGCTCGCGCGGAGTGAAGGCCTGGCATTCGAGAATGCATTCTGATTCTTCATGCGCGTGACCGGACGCGCCGGGTTGCACGGGCCGCGCAAGGAAGAAGTAGCTGTGCTCGTCCGTGAACCCGGGTGATGAGAAAAACGGGCCTAGCGGCACAAGCTCTCCGCCGTGCGTCAGTTCGTAGCCGGTTTCTTCGCGAAGCTCGCGCAGAGCGACTGCCTCTCGCGCCGCGGAATCGACTTCCTGGGTGTCGTCAATCTGCCCGCCAGGCACTTCCCAGATGGTCGAGCGAATCGGAATCCGCTCCTGCCGGATCAGCACTAACCGACCATCGGCAGTCATCGGCGCGATGATCACCGCCGCTTTGCGGTGCGCTACGGTCCACCGCTGACCAGCCGGTCGTGACGGAGTGCGGACTTCGTGCGTGGCAACGCTGAGGTGGGCGCCGGCGTAATGCGATTCTTCGCTCAGCGTCTCCCAACCGTCATTCTCGAGAGGCAACGTTCCCGATTTCACGGGTGGAAGATTAGGAGCGGCGGTGGGAAAAGCGAGTAGTTAGCGGGTGGTGCGAACAGCCACGTATGCGGTTTGCGGGAGGATGAATTTTCGCACTTCAACTTCGACGCGCTGCACACCGGCCTGTCGTTTGATGAGCAATGCGGTTTCATCGGCGACGGTTTCGATCAGCTTGAAAGATCGACCGCGGAGGGAGGTGGTCACGGCTTGGCAAACCGCAGCGTAGTCGATCGTGCGTCCGAGATCCTCGCCGAGTTCACGGAAGGCCGTCGCCGGAGTGAGGGTAATGTTGAGGAGCAGACGCTGAGGCCTTGCGCGCTCCAATTCCGGCACGCCCACATTGAGGTCGATTTCCAGCTGCTCGATGTGAATGCGGTCGTCGCTCATTCGCCCCAGAGACCAGCAGCGGCGCGGCTAACCGAGCCGAAAGCGGACCTGTTTGATCGTCTTTGCGCCGAACCGCTGCTTGAGCTTGCGCAGGATCTCAGGTTTGGAGATTTGCTCGAACTGATAGTGCAAGGCGGGTTGGAGCACGCGCACGTAGAGCACGCCTTCACGCAGGCTGACGGGCGCGGAATGCGCGGCGATAAAGTCGCCGACGATTTGCGTCCAAACCTCAATCACTTCGCTTTCGTGGAGCCGCTCTTTCAACCCGAGCTGTTGCATCAGCTTCGGCAAAACGTCGCCTGCAGCCTGCCATTTATCGGGTGGCGGCATTCTGCCCGGCAAGCCGCGCCACTCGGCGATCACGGCGGCACGGAGGGACGGCGTCATTGCGGCCGAAACTTTCAACAGCCTGCCCTGAGCGCAAGTCGAATGGGTCCAACGCTCAACGTCCAACGTCCAGTTCGTGTAGAGGCGCTTGTGCCAAGCGCCTGACGTTGGGTTCGGTGCCTGGCACAAGCACCGCTGCGGGCAGCTTCGCTGATCAGTACTTCCGCCGCATGTTGCTCGGCAGGATGTTCAGCTCGGTGCGATATTTCGCGACCGTGCGGCGGGCGATCGGAATACCGCGCTCGCTCAGGATTTCGACGATCTCTTTGTCACTCAGGGGCGAGTTGCCGTCCTCGTTTTTCACGAGATCCATGATGGCTTCCTTCACGCTCGTGTTGCTCATCGCCTCGCCCGTCGAGGTTTGATAGCCAGGCGTGAAGAAATACTTCATCTCGAACACGCCCTGCGGCGTGGACATGTATTTGCCCGAGATGGCACGGCTCACCGTCGTCTCGTGAACACCAACCGCGTCGGCGATCTGCACCATCGTCATCGGCTTCAGGTGCGCGGAACCTTGGTCAAGAAACTCGCGCTGACGGGAGACGATCTGGTGCGCGATATTTGAAATGGTCTGCTGGCGCTGGTGAATCGATTTGATGAGGAATTTTCCGCTTCGGATTTTGTCGCGGATGTAATCCTTCACCTCGCTGCCGTTCCCATCCTGCGACATGATGTCCTTATAGGTGTTACTGATGCGCAGGTGCGGGATCTGTTCGCCGTTCAGGCTGATCTGGTATTCGCCGTCGATCTTCTCGACCGTGACGTCCGGCAGCACATAATTCTGAGGCGACTCGGCAAAAATCTGGCCCGGCCGCGGGTCGAGCTGCGCAATGTTATTCGCGCATTTCTGCACCTGCTCGGCGCTGAGCCCCATCTTGCGCGCGATCTCCGGAAAGCGGCGCTTGCCGAGATCCTGCATGTGCTCGCTGATGATCTTGTATTCGAGGCTGTTTGCCTTGCCTTCGCGCTTCAGCTGGATGAGCAGACATTCGCGCAAGTCGCGCGCGCCAACCCCGGGCGGATAGAAGCTCTGGATCAGCGTGAGCATGTTCTCAAACTCTTCCTGCGGAATGCCGGTATTCATCGACATGTCCTCAGGTGCCGATTGCAGAAACCCGCTGTCATCGATGTTGCCGATGATCACTTCCGCGGTCTTGCGGTCATTGGCGTCGAGCGCTGTCTGATTCAGCTGCCCCATCAAATGCTGCTGCAGCGTTTCCTGCGTGGCGATGGAATCGAGGAAGAACTGGCGCTTCTCCTCATCATCCTGCGAACGGCCGCTATAGCTGCTCGACTGCGCCATATAATCGCGCCATTCGTCGTCGAGCTTCGCGAGCTGATCGAATTCCTCTTTGAAATCTTCGTCCGAGCTGGCCTTCGTATCCTCGGCCGCCGTTTCCGAGCCGGTCTCGTTTGAGAGCTCTTCGAGAACGGGGTTGGTCTCCATCTCCTGCTGCACGAGGTTGCGCAGCTCGAGCAGCGGCGCCTGCAGGATGAGCAGGCTCTGCTGCAACTGGGGCGCAAGGACCTGTTGCAGAGACAGATTTTGCGATTGATGCATCCCGGGACCGGCCATAAGTGCAGGCTAAACAGCGAGGTGGCTCAAAGGCAAGCAATTTTCACGCCGCGAACGGACGATTTTCAATAACCGCATCGCAGCCCGCCGCGCGCACACGGCAGGAATGCGAATTGCTTTGAGTTACATCGAACCCCATCGCCAATGAAACAACAACTTGCCGCAATCCTGCTCGTGGTTATCGCCTTCGCAGCATCGTCACAAGCCCAGGCCCCGACGGCCCCGGGTCAGCAGGATCAACAGATCCTCGCCGTCGTGCGCGAGCTTCAGACGCAGCAGCTCGCGATCGCCGATAACCAGGCGAAAATCGAAGCGAAGCTCGCGACAGTCACCGAGGCCCTGCGCCTGGCGCGCATCTACTCAAGTCGCGGCGGTCAAAACGAGAAGCAGCCTTAACATGCGAACCACATTCTCTCTTCTCGCC
>DATHXZ010000258.1:0-3279 GCA_035459405.1 Chthoniobacterales bacterium | reverse complement strand
TTGCCCGCGCGGCAGTCTACTACAACGATGCAGAGGGCGTGCGTGCGATGGCTGCCGCCGTCGAGCCGCAGCGCACGTGGCCGGTGTTAGACGACCGCGCTGGCCGGCTGGTGTCGTTTGCGTTGCGCGATCAATCAGGCCGCTTGTTGCCGGGCGTAAACGCCGGCGGTCGATGGTTCGTCATCGGTGAACAAGGGCGGCGATACTCAATCGCTTTGCGCAACGAAACCGATTACCGCCTGGAAGCGGTGATGTCGGTTGACGGGCTCGACGTGATGGACGGCCAGCCGGCATCGCTCGGGAAACGCGGCTACATCCTTCAGCCGCGGCAACGCATCGTGGTCGACGGATGGCGTCGGAGCATGAGCACAGTCGCGGCGTTTCGCTTTAGCTCGGTGCGCGACTCGTACGCCGAGCGGAAACATGGCGATGCGCGCAACGTGGGCGTGATCGGAGTTGCGCTCTTCAACGAACGCGGCACGAATCCGCTTTCGCGCGAAGCGCAACGGCGGCTCAGGGCCGATCCGTTCCCAGAGGACGAACGCTTCGCGACTCCTCCGTAGCAGCTGCTGCTACTGTAGCGGCGGTCTATGACCGCCAACTGTAGCCGGCGATGTTATCCCCGGCGGCCGAGGTCAGCGTCCTCGGCTACAACGGGAAGGCGGCGGCGGTCATAGACGCGCCGCTACAGAGACACCGTGGCACCGCGCAGTCGCTCGTGTATCGTTCCTGCCCGCGATGCCCAAGTTCTACATCAAGACTTACGGCTGCCAGATGAACGAGCGCGACTCGGAGCAAGTCGCGCATTCATTGCTGGAGCGCGGCTATGAGGCGGTCGCGCACGAAGCCGAAGCGGACGTTGTATTGCTCAACACGTGCAGCGTCCGCGACATGGCTGACCAGAAGGCGCTCGGCAAAATGGGGATGATGGGCCCGATGGCGAAGCGTCGCCCGGAGGTGGTGTTCGGATTCCTAGGGTGCATGGCGCAGGCGCGTGGCGATTCGCTGTTCAACGGCCTCCCACATCTCGATCTGGTTGTCGGCACACAGAAGTTCCACCGCGTCGCTGATTACGTGGAGCAGCTCGCCGAGAAGAAACGCGCCCGGCGCATGGATGACCCACGTTTCTCGATCTCGGACACTGCGGAAGAAGCCGGCTCGCAGGCGAGCATTCGCGAACAACAAGTCGCTGCGCGCCAGGCGACCGCGTTCGTGTCGATCATGCAGGGCTGCAACATGCATTGCACCTTCTGCATCGTGCCGACGACGCGCGGCGCCGAACGCAGCCGCACCATTGAGGAGATCGTGCGCGAAGTCCGCGGGCTGGTCGCGCGCGGCGTGAAGGAGGTAACGCTGCTTGGGCAAATCGTGAACCTCTATGGGCGCCACGAATTCCCGAAGATCGCTGGCAAAAGCCCGTTCGTGCAGCTGCTCGAGGCGGTGCACGATGTGGAAGGCTTGCAGCGGCTGCGCTTCACCTCGCCGCATCCGATCGGGTTTCGCGATGATCTCGTGCAAGCGCTCGCCGACCTGCCAAAGCTCGCAGAACACGTACACCTGCCGCTGCAGTCCGGCTCGGATCGCATCCTCAAAGCGATGCACCGGCCATACACCGCTGCCAAGTATTCCGCGCTCGTCGAACGCATCCGCGCAGCACGTCCGGGTGTCGCAATTACGACGGATGTGATCGTCGGGTTTCCCGGCGAAGACGAAAGCGATTACGCGCAGACGCGTGAGCTGGTCGAGAAGACGCAGTTCGATAACGCATTCATCTTTCGATACTCGACCCGCGCCGGCACTCCTGCCGCGACTGCGCCAAATCAGCTGCCAGAGCGCGTGAAGGAGGAGCGGAACCACGACTTGTTGAAAGTCGTCGACCAGTCGGCACATCGCGCGAATGAGCGGCTCGTGGGGTGCGATGTTGAGATTCTCTGCGAAGGGCCGAGTCGCACGAACGCGGCGCGTCTCATGGGTCGGACCGGCTCGAATAAGGTAGTCGTGTTCGAAGTCACGGGCGATCGCGCGGGCGAGCTGATGAAAATCCGCGTCGAGCAGGCGAACGGATTCAGCTTGTATGGCACGCCGCTCGTGTAAATCTGCCGCTCGTCTCGCCGCATGATTTACGACATTTCGCTGCGCACAGCCGGCATTCTCGCCGGTTTGTTTTTACTCGCGGTCAGCGTTCCCGGTATCGTGCTGCCGGCTGCAGTGCGCACTGCCCTCGTGAAGTTTCCACGTTCGAGAGCCGCCGGCATTATCCTGCTGACGATTGCGTTCATCTGGAGCTTCTGGCTGCTGGTGACGATGGAGATGGGCGAGTTCTCGGGCTTCCGTCGCCCGCTGATGATCGCGCTGCCGATCGGCTACATCCTCGTCATGCGTTTTGTGAACGAGTTCCTCGCCGTGCGCGCACTCGGCATTCTCCTGTTGCTCGCGGGCGAGCCGTTGCTGGAGGCGGCGTTCCTGCGCTATGAGCCGAGCCGGCTGCTCGTTACGGTGCTCGCATACATCATCATCGTGAAAGGGCTGTTCTGGGTCACGATGCCGTACCTGCTGCGCGACTACGTAGCGTGGGCGAGCCGCAGCCCTGCGGTGTGGGTTTCGCTCAACGCCCTCACGTTGCTCTACGGCGTCGCCATTCTGGCGTTCGCGTTCACGCAGTATTGATGTTGTAGCCGAGGACGCTGTCCTCGGTCGCCGCGGATGCCATCCGCGGCTACACGCGCATGCAACGCATTCTCGTCATCCGCGGCGGCGCCATTGGCGATTTCGTGCTGACGCTTCCAGCGGTGAAGCTGCTGCGCGACGAATATCCTCACGCTCGGCTGGAGATCCTCGGCTACAAGCACATCACCGCACTCGCGGAGAAGCGGTTTTACGCGCGCGCGACGCGTTCGATCGAATACGCTCCGCTCGCCGGATTCTTTGCCAAAGGCCGCGAGCTAGACGCAGAGCTTTCCCGCTACTTCGGAAGCTTCGATCTGGTTGTCAGCTACCTCTTTGATCCCGACGGTATTTTCCAGCGCAACATCGAGCGATGTGGAGTCGAAATGTTCATTACTGGTCCGCCGAAGATCGCTGCGAACGAACACGCGGCGATCCGACTCGCGCGGCCGCTAGAGCAACTCGGGCTGACGCTGCACGACTGCGCGCCGCGCGTTTATCCATCGGAGGACGATCGCGAATTTGCGCGGAGCTTTCTCGGCACTGTCTCTGCACCACTCGCGCTTCATCCGGGTAGCGGCAGTCCGACCAAGAACTGGCCAATTGAGAACTGGA
>DATHXZ010000257.1:0-5588 GCA_035459405.1 Chthoniobacterales bacterium | reverse complement strand
CGATCGATCGCGGCATCAACTTCGTGGGTGCGGGCGGCAATGCGAATCCAGCCACCGCGCCGGGCAACGGCTTCTCGCTCGATCTGTTTGCATCGGGCATCATTTTCTCTGAACGGCGCGGTCAGGCCGATCCGAATTTGCTCGCGATTGCCGGAGCGAACCTCGACGGTGGCGACGCGGCGCCGTCCAGCGGCTTCGAAGGCGGCAGCGGCGGCACGCTCAACGTCGGCACCGATGCGCGACCGATCACTGGCGATGTCGACGTCGATGCGCCCATCACCGCAGCAACCGGTCGCAACGGCAATGCAGTCGATTGCGGCGGCGCTGGCGGGAGCGTCAACGTCGTCGCGAACGGCACCGTCACCGCCTCATCGAGCATCAACGTTTCCGACAAAACTCAGCGGCGTGAAAGCCGGCGCGGTGGCAATGTTCGCATCACCAGCCGCAGAACCACGGGCACCGCCATTCGCCTCACCAGCACTGCCCAGATCGCATCGCTCCTCGCCGCCGGGGCACCCGGTCCTGGTGGCGAAGTCATCTTCCGCTCGGGCGGTGGCGACGTCGACGTCAGCGGCACCGTCACCGCTGATCGCGGTCGCATCGACGTCGAGAACACCGGCGCAAACGGCCGCGTCGCCCTGAACGGCGCCACCCTTAGCGCCGACGTGGTGCGCGCGCGTGCTTTCGGCGATAACGGAACGCTGGTTGTGAATGGTGGCACGATCTCCGCTGATTCCATGATCAAGCTCTACGCAGACGGGAGCAACGGCACCGTCCTGTTCAGCGGCAACGTGAGGCTCAGCGGCGACAGCACCAAAATCATCACCGGCAACACCGTGACCATCTCACCCAATGTAGTCGTCACGATCGGCGGACGGCAGTCCGCCCAGGTTTACACGAACAACCCAAACTACACCGGCTTCGGCGGCAACGGCTCATCGAGCGGGACCTTCGGCGGCGCCGGTGCGACAACCCAGTCACGGGCGGCGGCGCCAGGTTATTGACACTTCAGAACAGCCAACAGGCACCACCATGCAAGACGGAGCGATCCTGAAAGGGACGCTGCTCCCGGTCGCGCAGAATCCGGCGGCGGACCGCTACGCGGATCTGTTTCGTTCGAACCAGCTCATCGTTGGCATTCCGCAAGCAGCCTACGACGCGTTCAATCGCGAGATCCAGATCGTCAAATTCGCGGCTGGGCAGGTCATCTTCCATGAGGACGATCCGGGCGACTGCCTCTACCTCATCGCGAGCGGCTCGGTGAGGATTTCGAAGAAAGGTCGCGGCGGACAGCAGGAGACGCTCACGATCCTGACTGACGAAGATTTCTTCGGCGAGATGGCGCTCGTCGACGCCGGAACGCGCTCAGCGCAGGCAAGCGCTGAGACGGCTTGCGTCCTCGGGCGGGTTGACGAGGCGGCGTGGGCGCTGCTGCTCCGGCTCGCCGCGCAGCAGGTGCTCGGTAATTTCACCCGCACGGTCACGAAACGGCTGCGGCATAACAATCAGCACTTCATCGACGAGATGATGCGCAACGAGCGGCTCTCGCTTCTCGGCGGCACGATCAGCTCCGTCATGCACGACATGAACAACCCGATCACCAGCATCCTCGCCGCGTGCGAGTTGATGAAGGGGAGGGGCGAGGATCCGGTGTTGATCGACCGCATGACCCGCATCATCCGCGACTCCGTCGCGCGCATGCAGACGATGGCCCGCGAGATGGTCGAGTTCTCGAGCGGCAACACGCAGCTCAATGTGCAATCGACACCGGTTACGAAGCTGTTCGATTCGCTCGATCACGAGCTGCAGCGTTGCCGTCAGATGAACGTCGACGTGCGCACGGAGGTTCTGTACGACGGCGAGATTGATGTGGATTACGGCCGCATGCAGCGCGTGTTCAGCAATCTCGTGCGCAATGCCCGCCAGGCGATGAAGAACACGGATGGCGGTCGCCTGACACTGCGCGTGCAACGCACGGATGATGGCGTGGCGTTTGAAATCGCAGACACCGGATGCGGCATTCCGAAGGACATCCTGCCGCGCGTTTTCGAGCCGTTCGTCACGCACGGTAAATCGCACGGAACTGGCCTCGGTCTCGCCATCGCCAAATCGATCATCGACGCGCACGGCGGCACCATTCAGGTGCACAGCAGAGAAGGTGCGGGCACCACGTTCACTGTAAACATGCCGGTCCAGACCGGCGCGTAATCCGCCATGAAAGCGCAGCCGCACACGCCGATGACCCTTCGGTTTTGGGGGGTGCGCGGTTCCATTCCGTCGCCCAGTCCGGAGACGACGCGCTACGGCGGTAACACCTCCTGCATTGAGGTGCGCGCGGGCGATCAGATCCTGATCCTCGATTGCGGGAGCGGCCTGCGGGCGCTGGGCGCGGCCCTCGCCGCGGAATTCAAGCCGGGCGGCTTCAACGCCACGATCCTCATCTCGCATACTCACTGGGACCACATCCAGGGCCTCCCGTTTTTCGCGCCCGCCTACGCCGAGCGGAATCATCTCCGCATCTTCGCGCAACCCGGCAGCGGCACCCGCGTGCAGAAAGCGCTCAACAACCAGATGGAGCCTATGCATTTCCCGGTGCGCTTCGGCGATCTGCCGGGAATCGCCGGCGTCGATGAGTTGCCGAAAGAAGGGAAGGAGTTTGGCGCGTTGATGGTGCGGACGATCAACCTGAACCATCCCGGCGGCTGCGCCGGTTTTCGCTTCGAGGCGAATGGAACGTCTGTCGCGTACCTGCCCGATCACGAGCCGTATCACAGTTGCACGCTTTCTAAGAAGGCGTCCGCTGAGCAGCGAAACGCGCAGGCGCGGCTGGTGAAGTTTGTGCGCGGCTGCGACGTGCTGATACTCGATACGCAGTACGACGAGGCGGAGTACGCGACGCGAATCGGCTGGGGGCACGGCTGCATCGCGGACAGCATCGCGACCGCGGTGGCAGCAGACGTGGGCGAGCTGGTCTGCTTCCACCACGATCCAGCGCACTGCGACACGAAGATCAACGACATGGTGTCGCGTGGCCGGCAGCTCGCGCGCGATCACGGAGCACGGCTGCATGTCCGCGGCGCGCGCGAAGGCGAGCAATTGCTGATATATGGCAAACGGGCAGCCACGAACGGCCTGCGCGTGGCTGCCGCCTGACGCACGCAGCCGCGTGCACGCGGTAGCGGCATCGCACTACGGTCTCCAGCGCTGGTAGGGACATAGCGCTGCGATGTCCGGGCGCGGGGCAAACATGCTGGCGTCCGAGCGTTTCTCGCGCGAGCCACGCGTCCCTACCGCGCCGCCGCGTCGATCGCGAGATAATCGCCACGCGGCGGGCTGAACGTGTCGATGACCAGCGTATCTTCGATTGTCTCGGCGCCGTGCGGCACGTTGCTCGGCAGGTGTAACGACTCGCCCGGCCCAAGCTCGTGCGGGACGCCGGCGACAATCATCCGCACCCGGCCCGAGATCACATGCGTGATTTGCTCCTGAGCGTGCTGGTGTTGCGGCAACGTGCTCCCCGCGTCCAGCCGCGCACGCATCTGATACATCGTCGTGCCGCTCGTGATCGTCTGCCGGCGAATTCCCGGCACAATGTCGACCCACGGATTCTCGTCCATACAGCCGTTAGTCGTGCGCGTAATCCGCCGCGCCCAGCAGGTGCAGCGATACATACGGAGTGTCGCCGATGACCCAGCTGTCATGGCCCGGCGCGATGTAGAACAGGTCGCCCGCTTTCATTTCGTAATAGCGTCCGTCGTTCATCTGACACGCTGCCGATCCGGAGATCACGATCCCGAGATGCTCAACCTGGCACGAGGTCGCACCGCTCTTGCGCCCGACATGCTCCGACCACTTCCAGCCCGGCTCGTAGCTCGCACGGCCGAGCACCATCCCGCCGATCTTCACGATCTCGAAGTATCCCTTCTCGAACGTGCGGACCTCGTCCGGGTCTTCGAACCGTTTGATCAGGAAATCGTCGTAGGCAGGGAGCATCCGTCTTCGAATGTAGGGCAAGCTTCCAGCTTGCATCCTCCTGATCTCGCAAGCGGAAGCTTGCGCTACCTTTAGTCCTCCGGCCTGCCTTGCAGCAGCGGCTCGGACGGGAGCGTCTTCGGACCGTCCTCGGTGCAGACTGCGAAGTTGCTGTTCGGATACAAAGCGACGCCCGCATACTCACCCTTCGCGTTCAGCGCATAGAAGTTCACGTTGAAATTCGGCTCGCCACGGCTGTTCAGCAGCCGCTTCTCGATCGTGTTCGCCTTGATGCGCTTGCATGCATCGATCCCCGCATCTTTGGGATGCATCCCGCGCCGCATGTTCTCGACGATCAGGAATGACGAAAGGCCGAAGAGGTTCGCCTCACCGCGCCCGGTCGAGCCGGCCGCCCCAATCTCGCCGTCGACGTAAAGTCCGGCGCCGAGGATCGGCGAATCGCCGACACGCCCTGAGATTTTCCACGGGAGCCCACTCGTCGTCGTCACGCCGCAGATCTCGCCTTTCGCGTTCACGCCATTGCAGTTGATCGTGCCGTAAATGTGATCGCGGTCGATCAGCCCTTCGCTCACCATCGCCATCAGCGCGTCTCGACCGACCGCGGCGCGCTTCTCGGGATCGAGGTAATGCGTCGGATCGATGCGGCGCTTCCACTCGAGCCACAGCCTGCGTGACTCCTCGGAGTTCAGGTCCTCCTCGATCTTGAACCCCATGCTGCGCGCGAAATTCTGCGCGCCGTGCCCCACGATCAGGTGATGATCCGTTTGCTGCATCACCATGTGCGCGACATTCGAGGGTGTCCGCACGCCTTCCAGACTGGCCACGCCGCCCGCGCGTTTCTTCGGGCCATGCATGCAACAGGCGTCGAGCTGCACCACGCCGTCCGCATTCGGCAATCCGCCGAAGCCCACGCTCGTGTCGGCCGGATCGAGCTCGGTGATGTTGACGCCGGCGATCAACGCCTCGAGCACATCCGTGCCCTTCGTCATCATGGTGAACGCCTTGTGTACGGCGGTCATGTCACCGCCGTTTTTGAATTTGTTGCCGTTGGCAGAGGCAATCACGACCGGCTTGAGGCTTTTCGGCGTGATGATGTTTGGCGCCTGCTGGCCGAGGAGCGCACGCGGGGCGCTGGCGGCGAGAGTTGCGCCAACAGTAGTACGAACAAAATCGCGGCGATTCATGCAGTCGGTGCTACAACGTTTGCGGCGCGAATGCGAGGAGGAATGAGGCGCGCGCGGATCTTCATGCGCGCGGCAGCTACAGGCGGATGTCGCCGAGCTCCGGCTCGACCCTCTTCAGCGTCCAGCGCAACTTGGTGAAACGAAACCGCAACTTCGTCCCGTCGACGTCGAGCAAAAAGTCTCGCGGGCCCGTGAAGAATGCATACCGCACGCTCGACCAGCCGAGCCTGTCGCGCACCGCCTGCGATTGCGCGATCGCGCCCGCGTTGCGTGGATCGGCCGGCGCGTTCGGATCGCCGCCCGCGGCAGCGCCGGCCGTGTCGACGTTCTTCACATCCGCGAGCAGCGCGGCCAACCCCGCGGGCGTGACGTAAGCAGCCACCAGCGTATCGATCAGCCGCGGTGCGAATT
>DATHXZ010000256.1:0-1577 GCA_035459405.1 Chthoniobacterales bacterium | reverse complement strand
ACCGCGCGTCTCGAAGTTCTCGCGCGAACGATCGCAAGCTGGGCCGAGCCTGCTGCAGTCAATCGCATCGCCGCAGTCCGTCGTTTCGCATACTGACCGGCGCCAAGTCGGTAATCTCGGGGTGCCTCCGCGCTCTGAGGTGCTCTACTTCGTAATGCAGAAGAAGCATTTCTCCGAGCTCGGCCTCGCGCCTGAGATCGTGCGCGCCGTCGAGCGCATGGGCTTTGAAGAAACGACGCCGATTCAAGCGGCCGCCATCCCCGTGTTGCTCGAAGGTGCGGACGTAGTCGGACAATCGCAGACCGGTTCGGGCAAAACGGCGGCGTTTGGCATTCCGGCCATCCAGGCAGTGGATGCAATGTTGCGTGCTCCGCAGGTGATCATCCTTTGCCCGACGCGAGAGCTCGTCGTGCAAGTTGCGGAAGAGATCGCGAAGCTGGCGTTCTTTCGGCGCGGCGTGCGCGAGTTGCCCATCTACGGCGGCCAATCGTACGAGCGGCAGTTCCGCGGTCTCAGCGCCGGCGCACAGATCATCATCGGAACCCCCGGGCGCGTGATGGATCACCTAGAGCGCAAAAGTCTGCGGCTCGACGAGATCAAGATGGTCGTGCTGGATGAAGCCGATCGCATGCTCGACATGGGCTTCGTCGACGACATAAAGACGATCCTGCGCGAGGCGCCCGAGGAGCGGCAGACGGTCTTGTTCTCCGCCACGATTCCACGGCCGATTCAGGAGCTGATCAAAACGTTTACGCGGGATCCGGTTAACGTGCGCATGGAAGCGCAGGCGCTGACGGTACCCGCGATCGAGCAGGTCTACTACGAGGTGGATCGCCGATCGAAGCTCGAGGTGCTCTGTCGCCTGATCGACCTCGAAGACGTGAAGCTCGGGATCATCTTCTGCGCCACCAAGATGATGGTCGACGAGCTGACCGAGCACCTCGTCGCCCGAGGCTATAGCGCAGACAAACTGCACGGCGACATGACCCAGGCCATGCGCGAGCGGGTGATGGCGAAGTTCCGGCGGCGCGCAATCGAAATCCTCGTCGCCACCGATGTGGCAGCGCGGGGGCTCGACGTCGACGACATCGAAGTCGTCTTCAACTACGACCTGCCGCACGACGGCGAAGATTACGTCCATCGCATCGGGCGCACTGGCCGTGCGGGAAAAGGTGGCAAGGCGGTGACGTTCGTTGCCGGGCGCGAGATCTACCGGCTTGAGAACATCCAGCGCTTCACCAAGAGCCGGATCCGCCGCGCCAAGGTGCCATCCGCCGAAGAAGTGGAAGGCAAGCGTGCGACCGCGTTCGCCGAAGCGCTGCGGGAGACGCTCGAGAAGGGTGAATACAAACGTCACGACGAGCTGCTCGATTCGCTTCTCGAACAAGGACATTCCCCCACCGACATCGCATCGGCGTTGATCCACTTGTTAGGCGACGAAAAGCCGCGCAGCACTGGCACGGTCCGTGAGGACAGCGGCGCTAGAACAGACGGGCGCACTTATCCCGACCCCGGTGCGCGAGAGCGGCGCGAGAGAGGCCGCGACGATCTCGAACCGCCGCGCCGTCGGGAACGAC
>DATHXZ010000255.1:0-9346 GCA_035459405.1 Chthoniobacterales bacterium | reverse complement strand
AACAAGAACTGCTACCACCAGCCGTGCGATCAGTTCGATCCACGCTGGAGCTTCGCCGGCACAGTCCAGGAGGCGAGCGTCGCGTTTGCTCTCGGGCGCGAGCTGGCGAACTCGGATGCGTGGCCGACCTGGAATGCCGGGAGCGAGTTCAAGCCGCTGCGCGATGCGACAAACGCGGAGCGTGTGAGATAGCGCGTTCCGGACACAAACCCGCAGTCATCGCAGCGCACTCACGGTGAACCCGGCAAGGGCCGGGCGTGCCGCACGGGTGCGTAGGCCCGGCGGTTGTTTCGCACGCGCGCCATGCCGCAATTGCGGCAGGAGTCAGGCGGATCCGGCGAGTTAACGCGCGTGCGGAAGGCGGCGAACTCCGGGCCGTTCCAGATTGCGTCGAGGCTCTGCTGATTCAGGTTTCCGATCGTTGTGCCTGGCATGCAGCATGCCATCACGTCGCCATTGCCCATGATCGCCGCCGTGGCCCACGGCACCTCGCAAGGCGCATGGACGTCGCGATCACGCCAGCGGCGGATCGGCGGCTGCATCGCGAGCGCGACCCTAAGCTGGGCGGCTTCCGCCGCCAGTTCCTCATGCAGGGCTGCGTAGCCTGCGTCGTCCCATACGAAGACCTCGTCGAGCATGTCTTCGGTGAAGGCGAGCAGCGGCACGACGCTGACGTGGTCGATGCGATGTTCACGCGCAAAGCTGAGCGCCGGTTTGATGCTGCTGGCGTTCGACCGCATCAGCACAAATGAAATGATGGTATGGATGTCTGGCCGCTCGGTGTTCTTGCGGGCCATGAATCCTGCGACCTTCGCGAGCACTTCAGGCAGTGGGATGCTGCCGCGCCGGATGCGGGCGTAGACCTGCGGATCCATGCTGTCGATGGAGAAGTTGATCTCGCGCAGCTTTGATCCGAGCAGCATGTCCGCGATGTCGTCGTCCAGGCGGTTCGCGTGAGTATCGATTCTGAACGCCGCATCCAGCGCGATGAGCCGAGCCAACGTTCCCGGATAGCGCCGTTCATCGAAGAGAATGTCGCCGCTGTAGTCGGTGGCGAGGTGCACGAACTTATCGCCGCGGGTCACTTCGCTGACCGCTTCCCAGGTAGCCTCCGACGCAACCCGAAGCTTCGCGCGGGTAGGCCGCGAAATGCAGTGCGTGCAATTAAGATTGCACTGCGTCACGGGGCTGAAGAGCAGCGCCAGCGGCATCGTGTTATACGGCTGTGGGTCTGAGTGAATGAACTTCGCCTCCAGCAGAAGCGGCCTGGTAGATGCCGAGCGGGGTGCGCCGCGCGACGAAAGTACCGCCCGCAGCGTAAACCATTGATCTTTGGATTCGGGTACAGGGTCCCAGTAGACGTGCTCCAAGTCTCCGGGTTCCAGCGTCGCGACCGCGACTGTCGCAGTGCGCAACGGGTGCAGCTGGTCGCCCCCTTCCGCGTGGAGTTCGAGGATGATCGAACCTTCTTCGTGAGCGGCAGGATCGAGCCTCACGCTCACGCCCGAAAGGTGTGCACGTTCGCAAAAAACCGTGCGCAGATTGGATTCGGATGAGTGCATCGGGGTGAGCTACAATCGCCTACGTCTTCAACCGCGTTCGCGTGATCCGTCGCGATGGAATGAGCGACCTACATAGCTCAAATCGATGACTGTGTGACGATCTTCGTTCGTGGGCTCCCTTGTCACTGGTCGCAGCTTCGCTGAACCTGAAAGGATGCGCATCTGCCCTTATCTGGGTTACGCCACGCGCACCCACGTCCAGGTGTCGGGTCGGGTGCTGGCTAACAGTGCCCCGCGCGAGCTGCACGACGGTGCAAGCGTATGGCGTAACCTCATCGATGCCTATCACCGCTTCGAGACCGACGAAGTCCCGAACACGCCTGTCAGTGTCCAATTCGAAGGTCAGGAGCATGTCGCGGTAACCGACAGCGACGGCTATTATCACTGCGAGTTGCCGCGCAGCGCGCCAGGTGACAGCAGATGGCTTACTGCCGACGCCCGCTGCAAAGATGGTGCTGAGGAAGTCCACGCGACGCACGAGGTCATCGCTTCTGGTGGCAACGTGGAGTTCGGAATCATCAGCGACCTGGACGACACCGTCATCGAGACGAACGTCACCAGCTTCCTCACTGCGGCGAAACTCACTTTCATCGGCCACGCAAAGACACGAAAGCCGCTGAAAGGCGTGGCCGCGCTTTATGCGTCACTCCAGAGCGGCAGGTACGGCCGGGCGGCGAACCCAATCTTCTACGTCTCGAGCTCGCCATGGAACCTCTACGATCTGCCGAGCGAGTTCATGGCCCTCAACGAGATACCAAAGGGCCCGATGTTCCTGCGCGACTACGAGCTCCATCCGAAGAAGCTCCTCGAAACGCGCAGTCACCGCCAGAAACTCGACCGCACGCTGAAGATCATGGCCGATTTCCCGGAGCTTCCGTTCGTCCTTGTCGGGGATTCGGGTCAGCACGACGCCCCCCTCTATGCTGAGGCCGCCGCACTGCACCCGGCGCGCATCAAAGCGATCTACATTCGCGATGTCGATCCAACGACCGCGACGAAGCGCGACGATCACGTGCGCGAACACATCAAAACCGCCGCCGAGCACGGAGTGCCGATGCTGCTCGCCGCCGACAGCCAGGCCATGGCGCACCACGCGGCAGAGCTTGGACTAATCGCCGCGCGTAAAGAAGCGGAGGTGGAGGCCGAAGTCGCGAAAGATCACGAGCGGCCGAGCGCCGTCGCGGCCGCCGTGTCGGAGGCGCTCGGATAACTGCGGCATCGGCCTGGTTGGCGAAAGTAATGCCGTTCTCGAGCTATCAAACGAGACGCCGCAGGGTCAGCCAGGCGCTCGCAGCCGCCGAGCGCGTGCCGGGTGAACAAAGATCAAAGTGAACGGGTTTAGCTTTCCATGAGTCTAAAACCGCCATTACTTTCCCCGTAACGCTGGCCAGCTCCCCTGAAATGCATCAAACCGTCCCCACGCCGGGCAGCGCCGTCGCGCCGCCGAAAAAACGTCGCACCAGGCGTAAGCGATACATCGTCGGCGGCGGCATTGCCCTGCTGCTGCTTTGGGCCGCCGTCTCGGTGGTGCTCGGCAAACGCGAAAAGCCGATCCCGGTCGCGACCGACAAAGCCGTTCGCAAGACGATCATCCAGACGGTCTCCGCCACTGGGAAGGTGCAGCCCGAGCTGGAAGTGAAAATCTCACCTGAGGTTGCGGGCGAGATCATCGAGTTGCCCGTCGTGGATGGGCAGGCGGTGAAGAAAGGCGACCTGCTGGTGCGGATCAAACCGGACTCCTACAAGGCGCAGGTCGAGGCTCAGACTGCGGCGATCAGCGCCGCGAAATCCACCAGCACGCAGCTGCGAGCAGCGGCAGCGAAAACGGAGCAGGATCTGCGGCGGGCGCAGGATCTCTTTACGAAGAAGATGATCTCGGAGTCGGAATTCACCGCGGCGACGACGGCGCACGACGTGGCCGCGTCGACCTTCCAGAGCTCGTTGCACGACATTGAGCGAGCGGAAGCAGCATCGACGCAGGCGCGCGATCAGCTTTCCAAGACGACGATCTACGCGCCGATGGACGGCATTGTTACTCTGCTGAACAGCAAGATCGGCGAGCGCGTCGTCGCAACGAACCAGTTTGCCGGCACGGAAGTGATGCGCGTGGCGGACCTGAGCCGGATGGAAGCCCGTGTCGACGTGAACGAGAACGACGTCGTCACAGTCAAGATCGGCGACAAGGCCGACATCACGATCGATGCGTACGGCGATCGGAGGTTCAACGGCGTGGTCGCGCAAATCGCGAATACCGGCAAAACGACCGGCGCCGGCACGCAGGAGGAGGTCACGAATTTCGAGGTCAAGGTGCGAATGGAAAATCCCGACGTGCAACTTCGGCCGGGCCTGAGCTGCAACGCGGACATTCAGACGAACATGGCTGCCGACGTGGTCGCGGTGCCGATGCAGAGCGTCACGATTCGGACTGCCGACACCAACCTGAGCCCTGAGGAAATCGAGAAGCGGAAGAACCGGCAAAGCGCGCGCGACAAAGGGGAAGGCCAGGCCGAAGTGACAAACGAGCGGCAGGAGCGCGCCGCCGAACGCGAAGAGCGCGAGAAGCTGCTGAAGGTTGTATTCCTCAAGAACGGCGGCACCGCCAAAATGGTAAAGGTGACTACCGGCATTGCCGACGATACCTACATAGAGATCAAAAGCGGCGTGCAACCCGGCGACGAGGTGATCTCCGGCAGCTACAGCGCGATCAGCCGCAAGCTAAAAGACGGCGCCACCGTCGAAATCGAGAAGGAAAAGGAGGAGGAGAAGAAGTGAATGGTGATAGGTGAATTGCGATGGGCTGCAGCAGCTGCCGACCTGTCTCCGTTCACCAGTTACCGATCACGATTCACTGCCTCGCTCGCGCTATGCGATCAGACGACAATATCCGGCCCTACGGCGCGATTGTCATCGATATCGAGCACATCACGAAGCACTACGTCATGGGCGAGGAAACGGTGCACGCCCTGCGCGGCGTGACGCTGCAGATCCATCGCAACGAATACATCGCGATCATGGGGCCGAGTGGCAGCGGAAAGTCGACCCTCATGAACATGCTCGGCTGCCTCGACACACCGAGCTCCGGCCGCTATGAATTCAACGGCAAGGACGTTTCGGCGATGGATGGCGACGAGCTTGCCGATATTCGGAACCGCGAGATCGGCTTCGTCTTCCAGACGTTCAACCTGCTCGCCCGCTCCACCAGCCTGAAGAACGTCGAACTCCCGCTGATCTACGCCGGCATCGATCCGGATACGCGCGAAGAACGGGCGGCTCAGACGCTGCGCGATGTCGGCCTGGGCGACCGCCTGCATCACAAACCCAACGAACTCTCGGGCGGGCAGCGTCAACGCGTCGCGATTGCGCGCGCGCTGGTGAACAATCCGTCGATCATCCTCGCCGATGAACCGACCGGCAACCTCGACTCGAAAACGGGCGAGGAAATCATGGCGCTGATGGAAGCCCTCTACCAGCGCGGGAACACCATCATCCTCGTCACGCATGAGCCCGACATCGCGAGCCATGCCCGCCGCACGGTGTTTCTGCGGGATGGCTTGATCGAGAGCGACCAGTTGGCGCAGGCCGCAGAGCCTGTGCTCGCCTAAGAACGATTGATGGCTTCGTCGACCGCAATTGTAGCGCCGGTCTACGGCCGCCGGCCGGCAGCAAAATCACGAGCTCTCGGCCGTCACAGGCCGCTGCCCCAGGGATGAAGCGCCTCGTCTACGAGCTGACGGAGAGCTGGAAGATCGCCTTCGCGCAGATGCAGTCGAACAAGACGCGTTCGATGCTGACCGCCTTGGGCGTGATCATCGGCATCGTCGCGGTCACGCTCATGGGCACCGCGATCACCGGCATCCAGGTCGGGTTCGACAAGAGCATGTCGATTCTCGGTGAAGACGTCCTCTACGTGGACCAGTGGCCCTGGGCGCGGGTGACCGACTGGTGGAACTATCGGGCGCGGAAGAAGATCAAAACCGAATACGCTGACACGCTCAACCGCATGATCGCGGCGACGCCGAACTCGAACCTCGTCATTGCGGTGCCGACCTCGAGCATCCTGCGCAACGTGAAGTACGCCGATAGCCAGGTGAACAACATTTTCGTGCTCGGCACCACTTCCGATTACACGCTGGTTTCCACGGTCGACTTCAAGGAAGGCCGCTTCTTCAACGAGCTCGAAACGAAGAGCGGCGCCAATGTCTGCGTGATTGGGTTCGATGTCGCGGACGCGCTGTTCCCTTCCAGCAGCGCGATGGACAAGTTCATCCAGATCAACGGACAGCCGTTCAAAGTGATCGGCGTCGGAACGCGCCAGGGAAGCTTTCTCGGGCTGTTCAGTCTCGACTCGATCGTCTCGGTGCCGCTGCCCGCGTTCCAAAGGTACTTCAGCGCCAAAAGCGAGACGGACATCCGCGTGAAAGTGAAGGACAAGAACAACCTCGCCGACGCGAAGGATGAGCTTACGGGATTGATGCGCCGCGTGCGCGCGCTCGCGCCCGAGAAGAAGAACGACTTCAACATCAACGAGCAGCAGGCATTCAAGAGCACGCTCGACCCGGTGAAGAACTCGATCGCGATCGCCGGTCTCTTCATCACCGGGCTGGCGTTATTCGTCGGCGCGATCGGCATCATGAACATCACCTTTGTGAGCGTGAAGGAGCGGACGAAAGAGATCGGCACACGCAAGGCGCTCGGCGCGCGACGGCGCACAATCCTGCTTCAGTTCTTGATCGAGTCGATGGCGCTCTGCGTGATCGGCGGCGTCATCGGGCTCATCTTTGCGTACGTAATGTGCTTCGGCATCGGAATGGCCATGCCGGCGTTCCCGATTGAGTTCTCGGTCGAGTTGGTCGTCGTCAGCATGCTGGTCTCAGTGCTCACCGGGCTTATCTCCGGCTTCGCGCCGGCCTGGTCCGCCTCACGCCTCGATCCAGTCACCGCGCTACGATATGAGTGAGCAGATACCGATTCCGACCGATTACAACGGCGTAATGCTGGACTGCGGTTATCGCGCGGACCTGGTTCTGATCTCTGCACCTCTGCGTTCTGTGTGGTGAAACAAGCTCAATGAAATTTCGTGAAATCATGGCAATGGCGCTGCAGTCGCTCGGCGCGAACAAGCTGCGCTCCGGGTTGACCATGGTCGGCATCACAATCGGCGTCTTTTCCGTCATCTCGGTCATGACCGCGATCGGCGCGCTGCAGAGTTCCATCGAGGGCGGGATCAGCTTTCTTGGCTCGAACATTTTCCAATTCGCAAAGTTTCCCGTCGGCGGCGGGCAGAGCGGCAGAAACCAGGACAAATACGAGAACCGGCGCAACATCACCTACCAGCAGGCACTGCGTTACGCGCAGCTAATGGAGGGGCATGCGCCTGAGATTTGCCTCAAGACGCTCGATGGCCGCGGACAGGCGATCTACAACGGAGCGAAGACGACGCCGAGCCTTACCGTTTTCGGATCCGACCAGAGCTTCCTCGCCGCGAACAGCTACACGCTCGCATACGGCCGCAACCTCACGCCTGAGGATGTCGAATTGTCACGCACGGTGGTTCTCATCGGAAAAGAAGTGCAGAAGCGCCTTTTCCCTCACGAGTCGCCGCTCGGGAAGGTTATCAAGCTAAGCGGCCACAACGTAACGGTAATCGGCGTCCTAGGCGAAAAGGGCACTGCGTTCGGCCAGAGCCAGGACGATCTTTGCGTCATTCCGATCACCCGGTTTTTCGAGAACTTCGGGGCCGCCAAGCGCTCCATCAACATCGCGACACAATCGGCATCACAGGAAACCTACAACCGCACTCTCGATCGGGCGATCGGCGCGATGCGCATCGCTCGCGGCTTGAAGCCGAACCAGGAGAACGATTTCGAAATCTACTCGAACGACTCGTTGAAGAGCGCATTCACATCGATCGCCGGCGTGGTGCGGATCGGCGCGTTCGTGATCAGCCTGATTGCGCTGGTCGCGGCGGGTGTGGGGATCATGAACATCATGCTCGTCAGCGTGACGGAGCGAACGAAGGAGATTGGGATTCGCAAGTCGATTGGCGCGCGCAGTCGCGACATCCTGCGGCAGTTCCTTACGGAGGCTGTGTTCATCTCACAAGCTGGCGGGATTCTCGGCATCGTGCTCGGCGTCGTCGGAGGAAATCTGCTCGCGGCGTGGCTCCAGGCTGACGTGATTTTCCCCTTCGGCTGGGCCTTGGCGGGTCTGGTGGTCTGCTCGGGAATCGGGATCGGCTTCGGGTTCTATCCGGCCTATCGCGCGGCCTCGCTCGATCCAATCGAGGCGCTCCGCTTCGAATAGCTGATCTGCGCAGCCTCACGACGCAGGCATAAGCGCCGCTCGGCATGCAACTTGCGCTGCATGTTTTGACATGCCTTGCGCATCTCCTATCCTCGCGCCTTTCGACCCTCATCAACGTGCCTGCTTCCCCCCAAAGTTCTGGCACCGCGGGTAGCATCGTCCTCGTTGAGGAGTACGGCGCACTGGCGGTCGCGATCGGCTCAGCGCTGAAGAAGTTTGCGCCGGGATTCTCCACGCACACTGTGCGTTCGCTGGCGGAGGCCGAGGGTGCGATCAACACTGCCAAACCGGATCTGCTGGTCATCGACTTCGACCCGCCGGCGGCTAACGCGCTCGAGTTCTTCACACGAATGAAATCGAGCGCCCCTGCCACTCGTGTGCTCATCATCGCAGCGGCTCCGCTCGGAACACTTCCCGGCGCTGCCACAGCTGCAGGCGCATTCGTGTTCGTAGAGAAACCGTTCGATCTGACATCGCTCGGCGCGGCCGTTGAAAGCCTGCTCGGGACGCGTGCGGTTGCGCAACAGACCCGCAGAACGTTGCGCGATTTAGCCGTTCGGGACGTGGCTCCGCTGCACTGCCTTGCTGCAGTGACCGGAGTCCTGAAGATCGACGCGAGCGAAGGACGGTCTGGCGAGATTCACTTCGTCGGCGGCCAAATCTCGCACGCCGAAACGACCGATACAGACGGTCCCGACGCGTTGTGTGAGATGTTGCGGTGGCGGTCGCCGCGGTTCAAACAACCGAAGAGGAAGCCGCGCGCTGGAAAGACGATCCAGGGCAATTGGACGACTGTGCTCGCGGAGGCTCTCAGCCGGGTGGCATCGGAATCGAGCATGCCGCCGGCTGTCGAGGCAGTGACGCCGCTCCGCAAGAACATCGGTGGCGGCAAAAAAGTCGTGGTGATCGACGACACCGAGATGCTCCGGGTGTTTGTCGAAGATATCCTCGCGACGGCCGACCCGACGCTCGAAATCTTCACCGCCGCTGACGGCCAGGCAGGTGTCGATCGTGTGGCGACGATCAAGCCCGATCTGGTTCTGCTCGACTTCAGCCTCCCCGACTTCAATGGCGACGAAGTCTCTCAGCGCCTGCTCGGCAATCCCGAGACGGCCACGATTCCGATCATCATGATGTCGGGCCACGTGCCGGAGATGGCGGCATCTGCGCTACGGTGCGAGAACATCGTCGCGACTGTCGCGAAGCCGTTTCTCTCGAACGCGCTTATCGAAGTGGTTACGAAAGCTCTGGCCGATCCGGCGCAATTTGCGGTGCGTCCGCTCGCGCCGCCTACAGCGCCGCCGCCATCGAAGCCTGCTGAGCCAGAGCTGCTGGCTGGCGATACGCCGGGCCGCAGCAATGGTCACCGCCGCTCTCCCGCACCTCCGGAACCTCAACCCGAACTGCCGGGCAACCCGGCGGCGATAGCCGTTGCTCCCGCGGCGGTGCCGGCTCCGCCAACGGCGCCGGTGGCCTCATCA
>DATHXZ010000254.1:0-2340 GCA_035459405.1 Chthoniobacterales bacterium | reverse complement strand
AGTATACGCGCTGGGCACGAGGACGGTCACGATCGCAGACCCTGCGTCCTCCTCCGGCGGAATACCCGTCGCGATGATCCGCGCCGCGTCGGTCTCGCGCCAGTTGTCATTTGCTGCGACGAGAACGCCGTCGCTGTTGCGCAATGCAATCGACGGATCTACCACCGCCACCGCCTCCGGCGATCAATCCGCCAATCATCACATTCTGTTCGCCGCGGACGAATCCGCGTGTGCTGATATTCGCAAGCTTCGAACTTGCAGTCTGCTCAAGATCGTACGCCTCCACCAGTCCAACGCCGGTCCCGTCCTGCTTACCCCTCACGACTGCAGTATAAGCTCCCGGAGCAAACGTGCCGACGATCGCAGCCTCGCGCCTGTCAGAAGGTGGAATTCCCGTTGCTTCGATGTCGTGCTGATTCTCTCGCCAGTCATCGTTGCTTCTGATCGCGGCACCGCTCTGGTCGAACAGCTCGAGAGTCGGGTTGACGAGCGCGCCCTCCAAACCCGCACCGGCGAGGGAAGGCCCGATCGCACGCAGAACCATTTTCTTGGGTTGATCGCCCGTGACAACGAATCCGCCGATCAGGACGTTGTCGCCGGTCTGCACCTGGAGCCGCGTGGAGATGTTCAACAAGGCCGCCGAGACTTCAATGCTCGCAACGTAGACGTCAGTAAAGATACTGTTCGAGGGTGCGCGAGGAATCGTTGTCAGATTGGATGCCGCGCTGTGGAAAACCATCGTTTGGCAGTCATCGCTTATCACCGTGCAGTGCTGACATCCAGCCGAACAAGAAACTGCCGAGCCCCATCTTCCACGTCGAAGCCCTGCAGCACGTACGAAGACGCCCCGAACCCTGCGAGCCAGATACGATTGGCGAACACGGTCGGCGCGTCGGAAGTGTTAACCGGCTTTTGCCAGTGCACTGCGCCAGATCCTGCGTCCAGCGCAAACAGGGAGTCACCACCGCTCGTCGAAGCGTCTTGCGCGAAGAACACGCGGTCGTCGGCGACCGCGGGCGGAGAGACGCTGCCGGACGGCATCGCGAAGCTCCACAGCTGCTCGCCCGTGTCGGCAGCAACGGCGGCCGCAAATGTCTCGATCGTTTGCGGCTGGCCTGAGAACAAAGCCTTCGTCACGAACACTCGGCCATCGGCAACCCCCACCACGTTGAGCGGGTATCCAAACGACTTAGTCCATCCCGCACGATTTCGGCATCCCACCCTCGCCGGATAGTAGCCGGTGTGTGCAGGACCATTCCCCGGAGCGGGCCACTCGCCCGTAGAAGGATCCGCTGGGCCAGCCGCGGGTGGCTCTGCTGCACGCAAGCGCTATGCACAGGAGCGGGAGAAATCCGAGGCGAATTTCATGTGCTTTGCGTAACAGATTGAATCGCCAGCAGCAACACACTTTACGCGGCGCGCAGCCATTCATTGCTGCCACGCAGCCGGCGCGAAAACCCGCAGTCCGCGCGGCTGGATGTTGAATTGCACCGGGCAGTGGCCAATCAGCTCGCCGTCGATCTCGACCGGCACCGCGTCCTCGCTCGTCACCCGGACGGAAGTGGTTTGAAGATATTCCACTTCCGGCGACGTGATCTCTGAACGGAAGATCACGTCCTGCAGGTAACGCATCATGTCGAGATAGCTGAGTTTCTTGAAGACCAGCACGTCGAAGAGGCCGTCGTCGATCACTGCTTGCTTGAAGAAGGGAAACGGCCCGCCATACAGCCGGCCATTCCCGATGAGCACGAACGAGCCTTCGTAATCGCCGCGGTCACCGGCTTCGACGCGCAACCGCGGCGGCGGCCTTGCCGAAATCTGCGCCGCCGAGACGAGGTAACTCAGCGGCCCAAAGCTGCGCTTGAACGCGAGGCTCGTCTCTTTCACGACCTGCGCATCGAGTCCGATCCCCGCGAGCTGGACGAAGTGCTTGCCGTTCGCGCGCGGAAGATCGACCAGGCGCGTCTCGTCCGCCTGAATGATCGCCCAGCATTTATCAAGGTCGTTAGGCAAACCGAGCTCCGTCGCGAAGACGTTCATCGTGCCGAGCGGGAGCAGCCCGAGCGCCGCATCGCTCCCTGCGATGCCGTTCACCACTTCATTGACAGTGCCATCGCCACCGGCTGCGATGATTCGGCGGAAGCCTTCGCTCACCGCGTCGCGCGCGAGGCACTCAGCATCACCGCAGCGGGAGGTGGCTAAGAGGATGCAGCCATCGGTCAGCGCCTCGAGTCGTGCGCGGAGCCGCTTCGCTCGCTGCCCGCGGGCTGCCGGGTTCAGGATTACAGCAGTGTCTTTCAAATGCTCTGTCGGGCTTTTCTTCAAACCGCCGCTGCGTAA
>DATHXZ010000253.1:0-1970 GCA_035459405.1 Chthoniobacterales bacterium | reverse complement strand
TCGCGCGCGCGCTGCAGTTTTGGTCGGCCGCCGAGCGTCGGGCGGAAGCGCGGCCGAGCCTGCTAGAGCTGGCCAGGCGCTACGACATTTCGGTAAACGTCGAGCGGACGCTCGACATCCTGTTTCAGGTCGGGGCGAGGGCGGAATCGACGTCCGGATAAATCCGAAACACCTGATCGAGCCGCGCGATCTCGAAGATCGGCCGCACACCTTCCTGCAGACCAGCGAGCGCAAACTTACCGCCGTAGCTCGCCACGTTCTGCATGCCTTCGATCAACACCGCCAGCCCTGAGCTATCGATGTAGCTGACGCGCGACAGATCGATGACCAGCTGCTTCGGCTTGCGGGCAATCATCGACTTCAACGAAGACGCGATTCCCGGCGAGACATGCAGATCGATCTCGCCTTCCAGCGGGAAGATATTTGGGCGTTCGGTTTCGGTCATGCGGAACGGGGTGAAGATGTCACGCTGGGTGCCATCGTCAATCGATCACCACCCCAGCGTGGCGACAACCGCATCGACGTCTGACAGGTCTTCGAACACGAAATCCGGGTCGTGCGCGGCCAGTTCCTCGTAGGTCGATGATCCGGTCGCGACCGCCACGGTCCGCGCGCCAAAGGCTTTGCCGCATGCGATGTCGTGCGGAGTGTCGCCGATGACGTCGATCGCGCTCGGCGGGAACTCGAACTGGTGCCGCTCACACGCGCGCGTACGAGCAAACGAGCCAAGCTCATTGCGGTCGTGGTGATCGTCGGCAAAGGCGCCGAACTCGAAAAAGTCCCACAGCCCGTAGCGTCGCAGCTTCAATTCTGCGCCGCGTCGAAGATTTCCTGTTAATAGCCCGAGCACGCGGTCTTCCCGCCCGTCCATCCGCGCGAGAACCTCGGCCACACCCGGTAACACGCAGCCGTTGAGCTGCGGCAGCAGCTCGCCTAGGAGCGCGATGTACTCGTCGAGGAACGCGCTGACGTTTCCGGCCGTGGTTTCGACGCCATACTTCTCGAGAATGCTCCGCGCGATCCGCGCGTCAGTGCGCCCCGCTATCTCGATATCGTGCAGATCGTCTTCGATCCCATATCGCGCGGTGACCACCCGTTTCAACGCGACGAGCCCGGCGCCCGCTGTGCTGATGAGTGTGGCATCGATATCCCAGAGAAGGAGGCGCTTGGACATTTTAGAGCTTGGAATGGCGATTTTCGATTGAATGCTGCGGGAGCGGCGACGCTACGGCCAGAAGTCGAAACTCAAAAATCGCAATTCAAAAATGCCTTACCGCGGCCGCATCGCGCCTTCACCGACAGGCTATCTGCACGTCGGCCATGCGATCACTTTCTACCGGGCGCAGGAACGGGCGCGCGGCGCAGGCGGTGAGCTCGTGCTGCGGATCGAGGATCTGGACCCGGATCGTTGCCGTCCTGAGTTTGGCAACGCGATCGTCGAAGACCTGCACTGGTTCGGCTTGCAGTGGGACGCGGGGCCGGATGTCGGCGGCCCCGACGCGCCCTACGTGCAAAGCGGACGACGGGAGAAATATCGCGGCGCATGGGAGCAACTGCGGGCGCAAGGATTCATCTACCCATGCTTCTGTTCGCGTCGGGATGTGCTTGCGGCAGCGGGCGCGCCGCATGGCGAAGCGGACGAGCCGCTTTATCCCGGAACCTGCCGTCCTGCGCCAGGCGCGATTTCGCATGCCGACGAGCCGATAGGCGCAAACTGGAGGTTCCGTGTGCCAGATGGCGAGACGCTGCGCTTCACCGATGGGCGGCTCGGCGAGCAAACGGCGGTAGCTGGCCGGGATTTCGGCGACTTCCTCGTCTGGCGACGAGATGACGTGCCCGCCTATCAACTCGCCGTTGTGGTCGATGACGCCGCGATGCGGATCTCCGAAGTTGTACGCGGAGCGGATCTTTTGGTCTCCACCTTCCGGCAGCTGTTGATCTACGCCGCGCTGCGCGTGGAGCCGCCTGCG
>DATHXZ010000252.1:0-13395 GCA_035459405.1 Chthoniobacterales bacterium | reverse complement strand
TACCGAGCAGCTCGCGCATTTGCTGCACGCCGGAATGACGCTGGACGAGGGTCTGGCAGTGCTGGAGAAGCGGCTGAAGCACCCGCGCGTGCAACAGATGACGCGCGCACTACACCGAGCCCTGGTCGACGGGCGCAGCTTCTCGCAGGCGCTCCGCGATTTCCCGCGCATCTTCCCCGCGATCTACGTGAACCTGATCGCCGCCGGCGAGGCGAGCGGCGCACTGCCCGACATCCTGAAGCGCCTCGTCAGCCACCTGATGCAGGCGAAAAATTTGCGTGACCGCGTGCAGCAGGCGCTGATTTATCCGGCATTTCTCGCGGTCGCCGGTGTAGCGCTGATCACCATCTTCATCACATTCATGGTGCCGCAGCTCACCACGTTCATGTCGCAAAGCGGCGGATCGCTGCCGTTGCCAACTCGGATCCTACTCGGAGCGCATCACGTGATCACAAACTATTGGTGGGTCGCTCTGCTCCTTGTCGTTGGTGCGGGCGTCGGTTTGCGCGCCTTCGTCCGAACGGAGGAAGGACAGATCACGTGGGACCGATTTCGTTTGCTCGTGCCGGGCTACGGCCGCGTGATCCGCCACCGTTACTATGCGCAGTTTTCGCGCACGCTTGGGACATTGATGGAGAACGGCATCCCGCTGCTGAAGGCGCTCGATCTGGTGACCGAAATCGCGGGGAACCGCTACCTCGAGTCGCGGCTGGGGGAAGTGCGCCGGGCGGTGATCGATGGCGCGAACCTTTCCGTTGCGCTCAACGCACAAAACCTGTTTCCGGAGCTCTTCACGGACATGATGGCCGTCGGCGAGCAGACCGGACACTTTGCGCAGACGATGCAGACCGTGGCCGACGTGTACGAGCGCGAACTCGACCGCACGGTGAACCTGATCTCGGCGTTGATCCCGCCGCTGATCATCGCGTTGATTGCAGTGATCGTCGGGTTTGTCGTCTACAGCATCCTGTCGGCTGTCTTCGAGATGACGAGTAGTTTGCAGTTACGACCGCAGTAAGGTAGCATCCCGCCTCGATGTTCCTCCGCGTTGTCGCGTCTGCGGTTCTGCTGTTCGGCGCGTCCTTCGCCTCAGCCCAGGAAGCTTTCACGCCGGACGCTGTCGATCCGAACGGCAACCAGACTTCCACGCCGCACAGCGCGTGGATCGATCTGCGTCAGCATGCGGCGTCGCATTCGAACCCGCAGAGCGCCCCGGCATGGCTTGAGGCAGTGACGCTTGTGCCGATTCCGCCGCGCCAGGAAGCGCCGCCACGCACGGTCTTCCGCATCCGAGTCACGCGGCCGCGCCCTGATCTGCAGCTGCTGATGTTGCGCCTGTTCTTCGATGACAAACCCGGGCAGCAGCCGACGATCACAGCCTGGGATGAATCCGGCAGCCACATCCTCCGCTCCGGCACGCTCGGCGCGGGGATCGATCTCCCGAGCTCCGACACGGTGATTCTGCCGATGCTCGGCATCTCCTGCATCGACATCGAAGTGCCGGGTGACGGCACAACTCTACGCGGCGCTTTCATGGATTGGATGGTCAGCCGCAATGTCGCGCATCCCCTCTCCGCTCATTCGCGTGATGTCATGCCTGAGCCATTTGCCGCGGCGGCGCCGCTCCACGTGCCCGAGCAGGATACCGAGACGTTCGGCACCGTGACGGCTACGCTCGCACCGGAAACGATCCGGATCGCAGCCAGTGTCCAGCAGGGAGCGGCGTTCCAGTTCGGCATCGAAGCGCTGCCGTTAATGGCGCTGATCTCCTTCGAGGTCTCGACGCCGCGGGTCGATTCTCCGCCTGAGGTTTATCTCAACGGCGAGAATCTCGGCCCCGCCTCGATGACTCTGCCCGATCTGGCGGATCCGGGTTATCGCGGTGAGTCTGAGCGGCTGGTCGCCCCGATGCGCTTCTCCTACACCGGCTGGGTGCGCGGGCAGAAGCTCGTACCCGCTGCGAGCCTGAAGGTTGGCACGAACGACCTCCTCGTGATCAGCGGCCCGGGCACGCCGGTTTCCGCGATCCGCGGCACCCAGATCCAGCTCAAATATCTCTGGGACAAGTCCGACTACCTTCTGCAGCCAAATCCCCAATCGGGCGGGCATTGAGCGGGCTCAGTGTTCGTGTTTGAGCGAATTGCGCTTCTACGGCGTCTAAGTTAAAAGTCGGAGAGACAAGCAATCTTCTGCACCTATGAAAATGAGAACGAAACAGAGCGGCTTCACGTTGTTGGAGATCATGCTGGTGGTGACGATCATCGCGTTATTGCTCGGCACGGCCATCTACAAGCTGAGCGGCAACGTCGAGTACACGCAGGCGACGCGCGTCGCTGCCGACACGCAGGGTCTCAGCACGCAGCTGAAGCTCTATGAGAGCATGAACGGCTTTCTCCCCACGACCGAGCAGGGGCTGAAAGCGCTCGTCCAGCAACCCTCGACGGAACCTCGCCCGACGCGCTGGTATCAACTCTACAAAGAGGTCCCGAAGGATCCCTGGAACAACGAATACGTGTACCTGAATCCCGGCCGCAAGAATCCGCAGGGCTACGACCTCTACTCCGCCGGGAAGGACCGCAAACCTGATACGGCTGACGACGTCTGGGGCGGTTGACCGCCGCCGCGCCTTACTCCTGAGTACTTTCCGGCGTCGGCACCGGCTGAGCTGTCGGATTGCGCTGAATCACGCTCCTGACCCGCGGTGGCGGCGTCGGTAAAGTGGGAATCGGCGCGGGTTTAATCGGCGTACTAGTGCCCATCGCGGGCGTCGCCCCAGGTATCGCTGGGACCGCCTGTGGCGGTGCGGACGAAACCTGCGGCTGTGACGACTGTGGCGCGGCTGGCGCCTGGTTGGCAATCGGCTGGGACAGCAGTGCCTGATTGAACGTGAGGGTGGCAAACTGGCCGTCTTTCGTCACCGTCACTTTCGTCGCGCCGACCTTATCGGACCACTCGATGTTCGATATGCTGATCCCCTTCACCGGCTCTTTCGTGGTGAGATATTCCTTGAAGTTCTTGTCCGTGCTCGACGCGACCGTGACAAGATCTCCATCAGGCGAACGTGCCGCGTTCGCGATATACCAGTCCTTCGCAAAATTAGGTGCCGGCGGTGGAGTTGCCACAGGTGCCGTCGCGACCGCGAATGGCGAGCGATTCATCATCGGCTCATAGCGGGCGAACTGAAGGCGCGTAGGAACATCATCGGCGCCGACCGCCGTCGTGGTGATTAGCGTCAGCGCCGCAATAGCAAAAGGCAGAGTGTGTTTCATAATCAGGCTTTCGGCGCGTACCAGCGCGCGATCTTGAATTTACCTCGCATCATCGTCGGATCACTCGAATCGATCTGAAGATTCACGTTTTCGAACACAATGAAACCTTCCGGCTGCTGGACATCGTGCAAGAACCGAACGAGCGGCTGCCAGGGGCTCTTTGTTTCAATCGAGACAGACGTCGACTGGTGAGTGGGCGTCGAGTCGACGCCGCCGAGGCTCGGATTCTCGATGAGGACGTTGTGCTTTCCGGCGATCTCCTTCACCTCTTCGAGCAGCGTCGAGGCCTCACCGGGACCTTTGAGCTGCGGCTGATTTTTCTTGAGCCACGCCTCGCGCCGCTGCCAGATGCCGCGCTCTTTCAGGAAGACGCTTTGCTGGGCACGGGCTGATTTCCGCGCGGCCCGATCAGTGCGCACCAGCTCGAGCGTCCCCATCAGCGAGCTCCAGATGAACCAGTTTACGAGCAGAAACAACGCGCCGCCCACGGTCATCGAGAGGATGCGCTCGCGCCGGTTCATGCGCTGGACGAATGCCGGCATCATTTCGGTTTACCCTCCAGACGGAATTGTGCGTGCTCGTTAGGAAGAATGCGCGGTGCCGCCATGTCGAACTGGAACATCTGCAAGTCGGGGTGCTTCTTCACCTTGTCCGCGAATTGATACGCGAGCGCCGCGCTTTTCGCTTCACCGTCGACCGACACCTGCCGCGCTGACTGGTTAAACGCGGTGATCTGCACATCGGCTGAAGGCAGGCTTTCGAAGAGGTGGAGCAGAACTTCGATGGGATAGTATCGCGGGTCGGTCGCAGGAGCGAGCGTCTTCCATCGCGCTTCGGTGGCCCGCACGAAATCGGCCTTCGGTGCGTCGCGCTCGATGCGGCGGTTTAGCCGGCCGACCTCCATCCGCAGCAACGTGAGGTAGCCGAAGAACAGCACGAGACCGGCGACGTAAGCGCCGGCGGCCCAAAGCAGCCGCTTCTTCCAGATGGCCTGCTTGGCAAGTTCCTGCCGACGCTGTCGCCAGGCGTCCGGCAGGAGGTTGATCTTGGTCGACGCCGGCGGTGTTTCGACGGCGATCAGATCCGCGCGTCCGACGAACAACCCCTCGACCGTGCCACGCAGCTCGAACAGGCTCTCGTCGACGAAGAGCGCGGGTGATGTCGTATCGATACCCTGCAACTGCGCGCTCAGCGCGAGCTGTGGGATGTCGCGCTGGAGTTGTGTAGCATTGGCGCCATTCAGCGAGCGCGTGAAGCCGAGCTTCCCCTCTTCGGTGATCGCGCACACGAGCGAGGCGTCTTCGCGGTAGAGGAGGAACGCGCGTCCGGCCGAGGCATGGGTCGCCGCGCGTTGTGCAGCGTAGACAGTGATCTGACTCGGGATGATGCCCCGCGACAAGAGAGGCGCGGCGAGTTCGGAGAGCCGGTCGTTGTGGATGGCCACCGCCGACACAACGCTCGATTGCTCCGTTTGCTCGATCACCTCGAAGTCAGTGGTGACTTCCTCCGGCGCATACGGCAACGCCTTCTCGATCTGAATGCGCACCATCTCGGAAAATTCCGATTCGTCGACCGTGGGCAATCGAAGACGCTGCGCGAGCACGGCGGTGACCGGCAGGCCGAGGACAACATCGCCGCTGCCATTCAACAACGGGATCGTCTCGTCGAGCGACCCGACGGTGCTGACGTCCCACGACCCGTTCTGCTGGCCGTTGCGGACAACGTTCCAGCCTTCCGGCGCCGGGATCAGAAACACCGATGACGATTCCGCAGCGATATCAAAGCTCCTTCCAGCTGATCAATTGCGGCACATTGCCAGACTTGCGGACGATCATCTGCACCACTCGCGTGACGTTCGCCGACTTTCCGGTGCTGATGATGCGCATGACCTGGTCCCGGAACCCGACCAGTGCCGCGATCTGCTTAAACTGTTCTGACGAGAACCCGAGCGCAACCCGAACGTCTTCCAGCGTTTTGAACTGCGCATCGTCTTCGGTCCCGTCCAGCCCGTCTTGTCCACGCCGCATCGCGAGGAATTGCTCGACCAGCGGCTCCGTCATGCCCGGCAAGCTCAACAACAGGTCCTCCGGCGCCCATGCGAGGTCGATCGGTCCGGTGCTGTTCACGGTGATTTCCGAATCCCAGCCTGCTCGTGCGACGAAATCCCCCCACCCGCGGATCAGCTTCACGTCATCGATCCGCGTCAGCAGCGTGTTCTTCGGACGATAATCTTCCCCGTCTTCCGCGCCGTTCAGTCGCACGAGGTTATCCGGATCTACCCAGTCGAGCAGGCAATCGATCATGCGGTCGCGCTCATTCAGGTCGATGCCTTTGCGCTCGAGGTAGCGGCGCAACAGGTCGATGCGAGCGGGGTTCTCACCGGCTACTACCCAGTTCAGGTTCAGCCGCCCGCCCTCGCCTGTGATTCGCGCCTCGAAGGTCTGCGTCCGGCTCACGCCGCCGCGCAGCAACAGCGAGCCCGGCCGCACCGCCGGATGCAAAGCAATATCGCCACCCGATGCCGCCATCGCTTCGGCTTCAATCACGCGACTCGCCACGCCGTTTAGCGTCAGGGCCGAGCTGATGTCGAGCGCCCACGAGACCACCATCGCGCTGAGGAGAAAAAGCGCCCACATCGACAGCATCAATGCGGCACCAGCACGTGGCTTTTTGCCTGAAGCTCGCAGTTTCATCTACAGCGGCGTCCTCCCCAGCGCGATGATCGCCTCCCAGGGCGCTGGGCTGTCATTCCGCGCGATCGCCACTTTCACGAGTCGCGGGAGCGTGACCGTGTCCGTCCACCGCTCGACCCATGTGTTCAACCGCGGGTCGAAGTAGCGTATCTGCATCGATTTCACGTTAGGCAGCAAAGGAATCCAGCTTTCGCGTTCGTTGGCGTTCAGTTCGTCCGTCTTCGGTCTGCGTGCGAGCCCGATCTCCATCGTCTCGCTGTTCTTTTCCGTCGGGCGCAGGCGCAGACTCACGCGGTATTCACCAGCAGCGTAGCGCGTCATCAGCCCCGGGCCGGCGCTACATACCCATGTGATCTCGTCGCGCGGTCGCTCGTTCAATTTAAATGGCTCGCCGACGAGCGCGCCGACGCCTGCGGGCAGGCTTTGCCACTGCGTGGCGAGCATGCTCTCGAACCCGGAATACCGCGCGTCGATCGCACTCACTTCGGCCGAAACGCGCAACGCGGTCAGGTTCGATTGCACGAAGCGGTAGATCGCGAGCGACATCATCGCGAGGATCGCCACGGCGAGCGAAATCTCGAGCAGCGTGAATGCGCCGCGCGACCGGCCGCTAGCCTGCACGGTAGACATAGAATTCGAGCCGGCGCGATTGCGCGACTCCGTTGCGCTGCCATTCAGCCGTCAGCGCCACGCGGTGAATGCCGGCGACGTCGACCTCTTTTTCGTCCTTCAGCCCAGCCGGCCCGCTTGCCTGGATGAGTTTCACGGCGCCATAGCCGGTCTCCAGTTTTGCCTCCCATTTTGCATCGGGGAAACCCGGCGTCGCCTGCACTTCAGCCATGCGGTTCGAGAGAATCTGGCGAACACGGTCCTCCTCTGCGCTGAGGGTGACCGCGTTCATGCAGTTCTCGACCGAGCGGCCAAGCGAGAGCACGCCGATAAGGAAGACCGTGACGCCGATCAGCACTTCATACAGCGCGAAGGCACGCGTGCGGCGGTTACTTCGTCGCATAATTGGCAAGCTCAGCACGTCCGGTAAGCGCGGAGAAGTTCGCCGTCCAGGAACCATCCCCGCCTTTGTAGGTGACCACCGCGGGCTCGCAGGTTCCAGAAGCCCAGAATGCCCAATCAGCCGGCGGATCTTCGGTGAGCGCTGCCGGTAGCTGGAGCACGTAGGCATCTCCTTTCCGCAGCTGCATCGCGGCCCTCGGCTCCGGATCCTCATCCTCCATGACCGCTTCGGGCCTGAGAATGAGATGGTCTTTCTGCCACGAGATCAGGTACGTCCGGCGCTCGGCGACAGCCCGGTCCTGCGCGGTGCGCACGAACCGATTCATCTCGTCGAGCGAACGCCGGAGACGCCGGTCCGCCAGGACGCCGTTCAGGCTCGGCACGCCGAGCAACAGTACAAGCGTCAGGATGAAGACCGCCAGCACGATCTCCACCAGCGTAAACGCCGCGACCTCCCTGCGCACCCGACGAGTGTAATCCTCTCGGCCCCAAATCACAACACGGCCGGCCGTCAGCTACTTCACCGGTGTTTTTTTCGGCATGATCCTAGCTCTTGGCTTTGACACGCATGAACAGGGAGATCGTCGACGCGCTGCTTACCGGTATGCTCCAGAGCGGCGACGGAGTTTCGGATTTGTTGTTTGTCGCCGGCAAGCCGCCTCTGGTCGAATACCACGGCAGACTCCAGGAGTTTCCGATCGACACGCCCGAGGGAGTGATGAACTCCGAGCTGATCGAGCAGATCGCGGCAATTGTGATCGATGGCAACGAGCGTCTCACGAGCGATCTGACAAAAAACGGCTCGTGCGATTGCAGCTACGCGATCGAGGGGCTGGCCCGCTTCCGCGTAAACATCTTCAAGCAATGCGGCCGTTTCGCAATCGTCATGCGCAAGCTCGCATCCGAAATCCCGACCCTGGAGAAGCTCGGCCTGCCGCCGATCTTCCGCGAGATGATCAAGGAGAAGAACGGGATCATCTTTGTAACCGGCAGCACCGGAAGCGGCAAGACCACCACGCTCGCCGCGATGCTCAACGAGCTGAATCGAAATAACGAGATTCACATCCTGACGCTCGAGGACCCGATCGAGTTCATGCACCCGCACATCAAGGCGGCGTTCAGCCAGCGCGAGCTCGGCAAAGATTTCTTCACCTTCGCCGACGGATTGCGCGCGGCGCTCCGTCAGGCCCCGAAGGTGATTCTCGTCGGCGAAATTCGCGACCGCGAGACGATGGAGATCGCGATGACCGCGTCGGAGACGGGCCACGTCGTCTTCAGCACGCTCCACACGATTAATGCCGGCCAGACGATCAACCGAGTTCTCGGCATGTTCAGCCGCGAAGAGGAGCAGCAGCTCCGCCAGCGAGTCGCGGAGACGGTGCGCTATGTCGTTAGCCAACGGCTCGTGAGCAAGGTGGGCGGCGGCCGCTTGATGGTCAGCGAGATCATGGGCAGCAGCCTGCGCACACGCGAGACGATCCTCTACGGTGAAGCGGAGGGGAAGACGTTCCAGGAGATCATCGAGGCGGGCAGCACGCTCGGCTGGCACTCGTTCGATCAGTCGCTGCTGAAGGCATTCAGCGACGGCCTGGTCGACGAAGACACCGCGATGCTCTATTGCTCGAACAAGGGCAAGTTCCGGCGCGAGCTCGACGCGTTCAAGAAGCGCGCTGGCTTCAGCGACGAACACGAGACGCCGTCCGGCCTCCGCATGAATGTCATGTCGGCATCCGAAAAGCCGGCCCTCGCAGGCGTGCGTTAGCCGATCGGCAGACCGTCAGGTCTTGTCGACGCTGTATTTGCCGGGCCCGACGAAAAGCAGGCCGACCAGCATCGCGCACAGCTCGATCGCAGCGAGATTGCCGCGGACGGTTCCGCCGCCGTCGAATGCGCTGACGGTATGAACCAGCGTAATCGCCAGCGCCAGCAGAACGCCCGGCCGGAAGAACAGGCCGAAGATCATCAACACTGCTCCGGTGCAGCCGGCGAGCGCGCCGAGGAAACCCCAGAACTGGTAGTTTGAAGCAATGCCGAGGTTGCGAATTCCGCTTCCGAAGCTCCCCCACCTTGCCGGCCCTGAAAGCAGCACTGGGCCTGTCAAGATGACGAACAGCACGCCGAGCGCGACACGCATCAACAGCAGCCCGGCTTCACGGTATTTGCCCAGCCATTGCATTCGCATCGCGCGACGCTGACCGGATCAAACGCAGATTGCAAATCAAAGGCGCGCACCGAAACGTCTTCGCATGGCCGGAGTAACGAAAGCGGTGCTGCTCGCAGCAGGAAGAGGCACGCGCATGCGCGAGCTGACTACCGACATACCGAAGCCGATGCTCGTCGTCGGTACGAAGCCGATCCTCCAGCACATCATCGAAGGGATTCGCTTCGCGGGCATTACCGAGGTGATGCTGATCGTTGGGTATCGCGCGGACGTGGTGCGGGATTTCTTCCGCGACGGTCGGCAGTTTGATCTTTGCATCGAGTACGCGACGCAGGTGGTGCAGGACGGGACTGGGAAGGTGGTCGATCTCGCGCGCGATTTCTGCGGGAGCGATGCGTTTCTGCTCAGCTATGGCGACATCCTGATCGACCCGTCGAACTACGCCACACTGGCGGCGCCGGCCCGCAACGTGGAAGCGATCGTCAGCGTGAAGCGCAACGAAGACGTGAGCAAAGGCGGCGCGGTGTTCGTGAACGAGAACTTCGAGCTCGTGGATCTGCGGGAGAAACCATTGCCGGGCGAGCCGACCAGCCCGTGGTACAACGCGGGCGTGTACACTTTCCGGCCGAGCATTTTCGAATTTACGGCGCAGCTCGAACGCTCACCGCGCGGCGAGTTCGAGCTCACCGACGCGATCCGCAACCTGGCGTTCGCAGGTAAGACAGTGCAGGCATTCGAGCTCGCCGGAAGCTGGGCAGACGTCCGCGATCCTGAAGTGCTCGCCGAGTTGAATCGTTAGACGCAATTGGTAGGGACACCGCGCTGCGGTGTCCAAGGCGCGTGGCAGATCAGCCGTATCCCGCATGCCACAGTCACACACCGCGCGCGCTGGACGCCGCAGCGCGGCGTCCCTACCAATCAGCGCGCGTTTTCGAGCCGCTCGACGTCGCCGGGATCGTCGTTCTCCGCTTCGACTTCTTCCTCAATCTCGCGTCGCCATGCTTTCGACAGCCATGGCCGCACGAAGCCATAGAGCAGATACGACAGGAACAGAACCGCCGGCATCCACTCGTAGTTCATCACGGTGAAGATCAGCACCACGCTGATGATCAGGAAACGCGGCACTGATCGCGTAGTCCGCCACGAGATCCCTTTGAAGCTGGGATACTTGAAGCCGCTGAACATCATGAACGAGAGAAACAGCATCAGCGGCGGCAAGACCCATTTCCATCGCCCGATCTCGTGGTCGCGTTCGCCGAGCCACCAAAGCATGAACAACGTGAGCGAGGCGATCACACCCGCAGCTGCAGGGATTGGGAACCCGCGGAAACTGTCTTTGTCGCCGCCGCCAGACTGACCGGCAGCGGCAATGCAGTTGAAGCGCGCGAGCCGCAGCGCACCGCATAGCAAATAGACGAACGCCACCACCCACCACGCACGCGGGAAATCGACGAGCACGATGCGATAGACCATGAGCGCGGGCGCGAGGCCGAACGATACGATGTCGGCCAACGAGTCGAACTCGCGTCCGAACGGGCTGTCCTGGCCGCCGAGACGCGCGAGCCGCCCGTCGAGCAGATCGAAGATGCAGGCGCCAAGGATGTACCAGATCGCGGTGTGAAACAGTACCGCGGCCGCATCCGGATCGCTGCCCTGCAGCAGCGCGCCTTGCACCATTTTGAGCGTGGCGGCAAACCCGCAGAAGAGATTGCCCGCCGTCATCAGGTTCGGCAGCAGGTAAATCTTCGGATTGTAATCGCTCATGGCTCAGGAAGCCGCGCGATGATCGTCGCGCCACCCACGACGCGATCGCCCACTTTCACGAGCACCGTGGCATTCAGCGGGAGGTACACTTCGGTTCTCGAGCCAAACCGGATCATGCCGAACCGTTCGCCTTTCTTCAGCTCGTCGCCGACTTTCGACCAGCCGACGATCCGCCGCGCGATCGCGCCGGTGAGCTGCTTCACAACGATCGTCGCGCGCGAGTTCTCGAACGCCCACGTCATCGACTCATTCTTGTTCGAGCAATCGGCGCTGCGGGCGTCGAGGCAGAGCCCTTCGCGATGCTGCCGGTACGTCACGCGGCCGTCGACGGGAGCGCGGTTCGTATGCACGTCAAAAACAGAAAGGAAAATGCCGACCCGTTTCTGCTGCGCCTTCAGCACTTCGGCTTCTTCCGTCTCGACGATGTCGGCGACGACGCCGTCCGCCGCCGCCACTACAGCATCAGGGTCCGCCGGGGCCGCGCGTTCCGGATCGCGGAAAAACGCGAACGTATAGGCAATCAGCGCCACCAAAACGAGCGAGAGCCACGGGCTGAGCAACCAGCTGGCGACTGCGAGCACCCCGAGGATGCCGAAAATCCAGCGCGCTTCGTACAACGTTTGCCCGCGCATAGTCGACGGGAGTTTCGGGTTGTCAGAACACGAGGTCAACCACTCGCGCGGTTCGCTCGCTCACTGCGGCGACGACGCTTTCAGCCCGACGATGCCGATGAGGATCAACGCGATGCACCCGAGTCGAACTGCGGTGCGCGGCTCGCCGAAGAAGATGATGCCCGCGATCGCCGTCCCGACAGCGCCGATGCCCGTCCAGACCGCGTACGCAGTTCCGATCGGGAGCGCCCGAATCGCAAGCGACAGAAGGACGAAACTGACCACCATCAGCATCGCCGTGATGACGCTTGGCCACGGCCGCGTCCAGCCGTCGGTCTGCTTCAATCCAATCGCCCACGCGACCTCAGTGACACCCGCCAGGAACAGATAAACCCAAGCCATCTCGGCGACACTTTCAGCCGGTTTGAATGCGCCGTCGAGCAGACGTGACGGCACTGGAATTGAGGCTGTTCGACAGAGTGGTTCCGTCGCCCGAAACATCCCTGGCGATCAAAGCGCCACGACCACAATCGGGTGTGGAGAGCTCTGCCGCCAGACTCAATATGTAGGGGGTTTCCGGTCCCCGACCGCACGAGAAAAAAGTTGTTCAAGTAGCTGCTTTCCAGTATCTTTTTGCCCGGTCTTCTCGACCGCTCCTTATGCTCCAAACTCAAGACGGAACAGCTACAGAAAAAATCCGCGCTGAAGGCGCAACTGGCGTTCGTGAAGGGCAAAAATACGACGCCGCTCAGATCGACAAACTTGAGGGCTTGGAGGCGGTCCGGAAGCGGCCGGGCATGTATATCGGCGACCCCGATGAGCGCGGCCTACATCACTGCGTTTTCGAGGTTCTCGACAACTCCATCGACGAGCATCTCGCCGGCTACTGCAGCAGGATCGAAGTCGCCATTCACGTCGACGGCTCCGCGTCGATCCGCGACAACGGCCGCGGCATCCCGGTCGACATGCATCCGAAGTTCAAGATGCCGGCCGTCGAGCTCGTGCTCACGAATCTGCACGCGGGCGGCAAGTTCGGCCAGGGCGCCTACAAATACTCCGGCGGTCTGCACGGTGTCGGCGCGAAGTGCGTCAACGCACTCTCGGACTGGTTCAAAGTGGAGGTCTCGCGCGACGGCAAGGTCTATCACATGGGCTTCGAGCGCGGAAAAACGACGCAGAAGCTCGAGGTGATTGGCGAGCTGAAGAACAAGAAGACGACCGGCACGCTCATCACCTTCCTGCCGGACGCGACGATCTTCACGATTACGACAGAGTTTAAATTCGAGCGACTCGCCACGCGCCTGCGCGAGCTCGCGTTCCTGAACCCGGGTCTCGAGATCACACTCACTGACGAGCGCGGTGATGCGCCGAAAAAGGAAAGCTTCTTCTACAAGCACGGCATCGAGGAATTCGTGCGGCAGCTCGGCGAGAACAAGACCGTCATTCATTCAAAGCCGGTCGTTCTCTCGCGCCAGCGTGACGAGGTCTTCGTCGATGTCGTGATGCAGTACAACGACAGCTACAACGACCAGATCCTTTGCTTCGCGAACTCGATCCCGAACCCGGATGGCGGCACGCACCTCACCGGGTTCCGCAGCGCGCTGACGAAAGCGGTCAACCAATACGCCAAAGGGAACAGCCTCATCAAAGAGAAGGATCCCGCCATCTCCGGCGACGACGTCCGCGAAGGGCTGACGTGCGTACTCAGCATCAAGCTGCCGAACCCGCGCTTCGAATCGCAGACAAAGGTGAAGCTCGTGAACACCGAGATCGACGGCATCGTGAACTCGGTCGTTTACGAAGGCTTGATGACCTACTTCGACCAGAACCCACCGGTCGCGAAGCGCATCTTCGAGAAGGTCCTCACGGCGGCGCGTGCTCGCGAA
>DATHXZ010000251.1:0-4453 GCA_035459405.1 Chthoniobacterales bacterium | reverse complement strand
CGTCGCGACTGGGGGCACGCGCGCGATTACGTCCGGGCGATGTGGCTCATGCTGCAGCATAACACGGCGAATGATTACGTGGTCGCGAGTGGCGAGGCGCATTCCGTCGGCGAATTTGTGGAAGCAGCTTTCGCTGTTGCTGGCGTCCCGTGGCAGAAGCATGTGAAGCACAGCCCGGCGTTCGATCGCCCTGTCGACCCTGTCGACCTCGTTGGCTCGCCGGCGAAAATCAAGGCGACGCTTGATTGGTCGCCGCAGGTGTCGTTCGACGAGCTCGTGCGGGAGATGGTCGAGGCAGAGGTGGCTCTCATCAGTGCGCCGTCGAGCGGCACGGATTAGCACATCGCGTGGTGGCACAGGCAGCGCGCAAATTTCGGCGGTGGCACTTTGCCGTGCTCTGGCTCGTGCTCGCGACAGCGCTCATCGCCTGGAACTTCAGTTTCTTTCTCCGAAGAACATTGCGGAGTCGGCGATTCCGCGGGCAACGACTTCAGATTGCCTCCGAGTTTGTGGCGACGGTGATCACTCCGGCGGCGCTTTGTAATACCGGCGAAACCAGTACGAGTGTTTTCGATTTTGCCGACTCGGTGGCGCTGCGTGATCGGGGTGTTTCCAAGGATGAGCGCCGGCTCGGGTTCGGATTCCGCAGGGTTCGCTTCCGCGAGTTGCCGTTGCCTTGACGACGGGTCTTAACTCGCGCCCAGTTCGGCAAGATCAGAGATCCACGCATTCAGGAGATCCATCTCTTGCGCGCCGATCCACCCTCGGCGGATGAGCGCTTCGTAACAGATCCGCAGGTTGCCTGCCAGTTGGTCGACGCCGCCCTTCAGATGAACTTCCGCGAGAGCTGCGCCCATTGCACGATTGTTGAGATAGCCCGGCACCTCATCGGCGAAATCGCGCATCAGATAATGGTCATTCCGATCCTGCCATACCGTGGGCTCGTGAAACAGAATGCTCCAGCCGTTCTCCCATGCGATGCGCTGCGCCACAAAACTGCGCCAGATATCCGTCATACGGAATGAGCAATGCGCCGGCAGATAGAGCAGCGGATAGGCCTGCGGCCACCAGGTGGTGTTTTGACTGTTGAATGGGCACCACGAACGGCTGCCTAAGATCAAGCGGCGGTCTTTTCGAAAGTTCTGGGGCAGCGGTAGCAACAGGCGGTAAACGGCGTCCACATCCGGGTCGCCATCTGCCAGCCCTTGTTGAATCGGGCAGGCGAGGCGGCTCACCTCGAGCGCGTCAAACGCCGGGTGCTGATCGTGGACCGCATCCAGCGGCAAACCCCGCGGCCACATCGTCACATCACAGAAGTAGCTGTAGACATTAACCCAGCCGCCTGAATTGAGCGTCGGCGCGGCGATGTCGAGCTTCCGCTCAGCCCAGAACTCCGGCCGCGGGATATTGTCGTCGTCGGTTTCGATGATCAGCGGAGCGCCCGCGCGAATCGCAAGCAGATAGCCGATATTCTTCCGCGTGTAGGATCGCGTCGGGCAGAGCTGCGCATACGCAAAGCCAGTGCTTCGCTGCCGGTCGATCGGGTAGAAGTCGCAGCCGTCGAGCTCGAACTCTGTCGGGCTCTTGGTGTCCCCTACGACAAGGAAGTTGAAGCCATGTGCTTGCGAGCCATCCGCCAGTGCACGCAACGAGCGATTGGGGGCCGAGATTGATGTGACGACGATAGCGGTGGCGCTGGTCATATGAGTCGCTTCGCTTACGCCATTCGCACTGCACGCGCAACCCGGCTACGAGCGCGAGTGGGGCCCCACGTGCTCGGCCGCCCGGCGGCCCGTTGCCCTACGGTTCGCCCATCCGGCCTTGAAATAATTCGCGCTGGATGAAGTAGCACGTGCCTGCGCTCACCACCAGCATCGCAGCCGCCAGCCGCGGCTTCGCTCGCAGCCAGTCGGCAAGCATAATTTGGATCGGGAACAGCACCGAGACATATCTCGTCCACGCAAACGGCCGATAAAGGTAAAAGGCGAGCGAGAGATAAAAGCCGCCGATGTAAAACATCTCGACATAACGTTTCCTCACCGCGCAATACCCAACCGTCAGAAGCGACATCCAGAACGCGATCACCTCGAGATAGCGCGGCGAGAAGGCGAGATACTTCAGAACCCACAGCTTCGGATTTGCGCCCTCTGGAACGTGATTGACGAGGAGATCGCTGATCCAGTCGGCGTTCGAAGCCACAGCGGTTGTGCCGAGGAGGCGCAGGGTCGTATGCCAACCCAGGAAGATGATAATCCCGAAGCTGGCGAAAAGCAGCTTGCGCCAGTAGACCGTCCGATCCCGGATGCAATACAAAAGCTGTTCGAGGAAGAACGCCAGGGCCAGGAACGACCCCATCATTCGTGTGAGCGAAGCGACCCCGGCCAACAAACTCGCGGCGCCCACCCTCTCGTTTTGATGCAGAACGAGCGCCAGGATCGTGATCGCGAGGTAGAACGACTCCGAATACGCGGCAAAGAAAACGTTGTGAAAGGGGAAGAAGAACAGGAGCAACGCGATCAGCCACGGCGCCACGCCCTGCAGCCGAGCGTCCTGCCGAACATACCGCGTGATTGCGATCAGGATGACGATGTGGCTGATGAAATTCAGAATGAGCGCGCTCTTCTCGAACGCAGTCGGCTCGTCTACGTCGAACACGAACGTCACGAGCCGTAGAGCGAACGGATAGAGCGGCGGCCAGTAGTACCGATCGTAGTTGTTGTACAGATTCCGGTAAAGGGCGCCGTCCCAGCCGGTGTAGACATAAGCCGGGATGCTCGAGAACGGCCTGACGATGTCGGTTACGTTGCCGAGGATGAAGTAGCTGACGAAAAGATGATGAATCGTGTAGATCGCCAGCAAGGTAAGAATCCACTCCCATGATCTCACCCGCTGGAGCGCTCCGGTAAGTTTGAGTCCGATTGCGGAGTTCATCACAAGAGCGCACCTCGTGAGAAGACGAGGACGAGCTCGCTCGGCGGGCCGTTCGCACTCGCCTGGTCGGCACCGCGCTCAGAAAACCAACCCGGCACGAACGAGCGTCGAACTGATTTCAGAAGTGTGGATGTGAACGTTCGGACGTCGAGCGAACGCTTCATCCTAACCTTCTGCCCGAGGGAGAAGGGATTCCCTCTTCCGTTTCGGGAGAGGGTCGGGGTGAGGGAAAACGAGTTACGCAACCGCTTCTCCTCTACTGCGACGACATCATTGCCTGCATGTCGCGCACACCGTCCGCCAGCGTAGCTCGCGGCTGATAGCCAAACACACGCGCAGCCGCCTCGCTCGTGCCTGCGATGTCGTAGTGGAATTTACCGGCTGAGTAGACAGTCGGCTGGATTCGACCCAGCTTAGAAAGCATTAGGTCCAGCAGATTGAAGATTCGGCACATGCAGACTGGAACATAGAACGGGCGGTAGGGGCGATTCACCGCCTCGGCTACCGTCTGGTAGATTGCGTCCACCGTGCGGCCACCTTCCGCATCACCAACCCAAAACCAATTTCCGTAGGTAGCGGGATTCTTCTCCGCGCGGAAGAATGCGTCCACCACGTTGTCGACATGAGAGATGCTGCGGAGGTTCTTGCCGTTTCCGAACACGATCTGACGCGGCCACGAAAACATGCGGATGAAACCGAGCTGGCGCGCCGGCGCGTACGGCCCGAAGAACCAGAACCCGCGCAAGATCGTGGCATCGAGGTGGCCTTCAGCCGTTGCGCGCAGGAGGTGTTGCTCGGCCTCTCGCTTGCTCTTCCCGTAGTCGCGGTAGGGATCAGCTTCAGTGTTCTCGTCGAACACGCGCTTTGTCGCGGTGCCATGGCCGCAAGTCGAGTCCGTGCTCATGAACAGAACCCGGCGCACACCTGACTCGACACACGCCTCAACCAGGGTCTTCGTCCCTCGGGCGTTCACGCGGTAAAGCGTTTCCACCTTGGGCGGCCAAATCGCGCCCGCGAGGTGGTAGACCACCGTCACCCCCTCTAGTGCGCTCTTCAGCGCGGCTTTGTCATTGATGTCGCCATAGACGATCTCGATCTGCGCGGGCAGCTCCAACAGCCCTTTGGCCGATGGATGCGCGAGGATTCTGATCCGCCTCGGCGGCTGGCGATTTCCGAACCGATCGCCGTTGATCATGATATCGAGCATGCGACTGCCAAGCCAACCCGGCACGCCAGTGATCAACAATGGGTCATTGTCGTTGGGCGCTGGGTATGCCGCACCCGCGGTTTTCAGGTTCAACTGGTAGGTTCCGGCTAATCGCCGGCGGGCGTGGAGCACGGCTTCGCGGAGGCTTTCTTCCGGCGGCGGAATGCGGTAGCCGAGTTCGGCCACCGCCTTCGAAGAGTCGTACCAGCTGTAGTTTCCCACGATGGCATCGACGCAGTTCGGATCGACTGGCGGTTCCGCCCCGATCAACCCGAAGGCGCGCTTCGCCGCTGTCGCCAGCGCGAGCATCACGCC
>DATHXZ010000250.1:0-5017 GCA_035459405.1 Chthoniobacterales bacterium | reverse complement strand
GAGCCGCGTTCATCTACGACCCATGCCTCATCGACGCGAGTTGGCGCGCGGGTTTGAGTAACGGAGGCGCTTTGATACCGGCGTTTATCCACCGCGTTCACAGGGCGCAATAAGACCCCCTTTGGAATAGATGGCGCACTTCGGTGTCTAACGTTCTGATGAAAGACTTAAATTTGCGATCTCGTTCGGCTGAATGGCTCAACCTTCGAACGTGCGTTGTTTTGGTCTGCGCGCTGTTCGCCGCCGGTCGCGCCGTGGCGCAGGAACAGAAACCTGAGACGGCAATATTCGGCGCTGGTTGTTTCTGGTGCGTCGAGGCGTATTTCGAGCAACAGCCTGGTGTGATCGATGTGGTCTCCGGCTACGCGGGCGGCGACGAAGGCAATCCAAACTATAAGCAGGTGAGCGCCGGAAAGACCGGCCACGCAGAAGTCGTGCAGATCACGTTCGATCCTGCAAGGACGAGCTACGAGAAGCTGCTCGCATTCTTCTGGAAGACACACGATCCGACCGACGCGCGCGGCGTGGCGCCGGACTTCGGTCGCCAGTACCGCTCGATCGTCGTCCCGCTGAACGAGCCGCAACGCGCGGCTGCCGAGAAGTCTAAAGCCGACGCGCAACAGCAGCTCGGCAAGTCAATCGCGACGGAGATCGCGTCAGTCGGCAAGCCGTTCTATGTGGCGGAGGATTACCACCAGGATTACGCCCGCAAGAATCCCCGGGACGGTTACGTCGTGGGTGTCGCAATTCCGAAGCTGAAGAAGCTCGGGCTGCGCATCCCGGGTTGATCACGCTGCATCTTCCGCACGACCGAAGGCGTAACACGCGACGGGAATAACTGCGCTCCGCGGCGCCTCACATCCGCACAGATGGAAACAACACACATCGCGCTGCTGCTCTCATGCGCGTCGCTCATTGCGTTCGCGAATCTCACGCAGGCGCAGACGGTGCAGACAGCAGCTACCCCGAGCATGAACGAGAAGATCGAAAAGACCGATGCCGAATGGCGAAAAGCTCTGAAGCCCGAGCAGTATCGCGTGCTGCGGGAGAAAGGCACCGAGCGGCCGTTCACCAACGAGTACGCGAACAATCACGAGAAGGGCATCTACAAGTGCGCGGGATGCGGGAAGGAGCTCTTTAAGTCGGAGACGAAGTTCGAGTCCGGCACCGGCTGGCCAAGCTTCTATCAACCGATGGCGAAAGACGCAGTGCGGATTGAGCAGGACCGCTCGATGTTCATGACGCGCGAAGAAGTGCTCTGCGCGCGTTGCGGCGGGCACCTGGGCCACGTTTTCAACGATGGCCCGAAGCCGACTGGCCTGCGCTATTGCATAAACTCGGTGGCGATGAAGTTCGAGAAGCAGCCCTAGGACATAGCCTCCTGCAACAGGGCCATGCGACGGTCGAACGGCGTTTCTCATTGCACATGAAACCAGCAGAACTCAGCCGCGAGCTGCGGCATGGAACCGGTGATTTTCTCGAGGAGCGGCGCGGCATTGTCATCTCGTCGCTGACCGCGATTGGCTGCATGGGATTGATCGGGCTCTATCAAATTGGCGTGATCAAGCACGTGCCTGAGCCGAAGTTGCCGGGTCTCGATGCCGACAAGGTGGACGCATCCGATGAAGCGTATGGGCATTTTCAGGTAGGCGATGCTTTCATCGGGCTCGGCAGCTACGCGACGACGATGGGCCTGGCTGCGATGGGGCCGAAGGATCGCGCAAAGACGCAGCCCTGGATTCCGCTCGCCCTCGCGGTGAAAGCGACCGCCGATGCCGCACAAGCCGCAAAGCTCACCTACGATCAGTTCGCGAAACACAAAGCCGCCTGTTCGTGGTGCCTCATCGCTGCGGCAGCCACGTTCGTGACGGCGGCGCTTGTAATCCCCGAAGCGCGTGCGGCTGCGGAGCAGCTGCGCAAGCAACTGTGATGCGCAGAGAGATTGCTCGCGATCTCGGAGCTGGTGCGATCGCGGGCCTCATCGCCACAGTTCCGATGACGGTGGCGATGCTTCTGATGCACCGCCGTTTGCCCTGGCAGCAACGTTACGCGCTGCCGCCGCGCGAGATCGTGGCGAGCATCGCCGAGAAGACGGGCGCGCGGAAGCACGTCGACAACGAGGAGGAGCGTGGCGCAACGCTTGTCGCGCATTTCGGGTATGGCACGGCGACGGGTGCGGTCTTCGAGCCGATCGCGCGAGAACTACCGGTACCGCGTGTGCTTAGTGGAATCGGGTATGGGCTCGCTGTGTGGGCGGTGAGTTATCTCGGCTTGTTGCCGGCGCTCAACATCCTCAAGCCAGCGACGAAGCATCCGGCAGAGCGCAATGTGCTGATGATCTCCACGCACGTCGTCTGGGGAGCCACTCTTGGGCTGACGCTTGACGCGTTGAGCGAGGAGGACGCACGCCGGTGAGCCGCAATCGGGGAACGACGCCACGCGTCGTGGTCGTGACTGGCGCGTCGGCGGGAGTGGGTCGCGCAACCGTGCGCGCGTTCGCACGCGAAGGGGCTCGGATCGGTCTGATCGCGCGCGGGGTTGATGCGCTCGAGGCGGCTAAGCGCGAAGTGGAAGAGCTCGGTGGCGAGGCATTGGTGTTGGTCGCCGATGTTGCCGACGCGGACGCGATCGAGAAGGCCGCCGCACAGGTGGAAAGCCGGTTTGGGGGCATCGACGTCTGGGTAAACAACGCGATGACGTCCGTCTTTTCGCCCGTGAAAGAGATGACCGCCGCTGAGTACAAGCGTGTCACCGAAGTGACGTATCTCGGCTACGTGAACGGCACTCTCGCCGCACTCAAACGCATGCTGCCGCGCGACCGCGGCGTCATCATCCAGGTCGGAAGCGCGCTGGCGTATCGCGGCATCCCGTTGCAGAGCGCCTATTGCGCAGCAAAACACGCCATCCAGGGCTTCTGCGATTCGCTGCGCTGCGAACTCATCCACGACAACAGCAACGTCCAACTCTGCATGGTGCAGATGCCGGCACTGAACACACCGCAGTTCGGCTGGGTGAAATCGCGGCTGCCGCACGAGGCGCAACCAGTGCCGCCGATCTACCAGCCCGAGATCGCGGCTGATGCGGTCGTGCACGCTTCGCATCACCCGCGCCGCGAGTACTGCGTCGGCGTGCCTACCGTCGCAGCGATCGCCGTCAACAAAGTCGCGCCGGGATTAGTCGACCACTATCTCGCCAGCACTGGTTACGACGCACAGCAGACCGGCGAACCAGAGGATCCGAACCGCGCGAACAATTTGTGGGCGCCTGTACCGGGCGATCACGGGGCGCACGGCGCGTTCGACGAGCGCGCGTGGAGTTTCAGCCCGCACTTTTGGGCGAATAAGAACCGCCGCACCTTAGCCGCAGCGGCGGGAGTTCTGGCGGTCGGCCTGGCGCTGTTCTCGAATCGCAAGCGATTCTGATGTTAGCGAGCGGAGCCATGTTGGTCGCGGCGAGATCAGCCGACGAAACGACCGAATGCGCTCCGCACGATGCCATAGCATTCGCACGGGCTTTCTCGAGTCCCCTTGCGGTCGCAGGGTGCACGGCCGCGCCGAAATTCGATTAGGCCAGCGCGGCTTGAAGGGATAGATAAGCGACAGCCAGGTGACCGGTCACCGACGGGCGGACCTACTGGGGCGAAGGCAACACCACGCACGGCAGCGTGAACATGAGCGCCGTGAGCAAGGTCTCGACGCGCGCTCTGACCGAAGTGTTCGACGAGCCACTGATGCCTGCTCAGGTGATGGCGATCCTGTCGCCGTTTATTAGCGAGGCGGCGTGACGGGAACGGCGGTATTACACCGCCGCTCCTTTGCGAAGCTTGTAGCTAGCGTCAGGCGGTGCCTCGTTGCGTCCCATCGGTGCGATCGATCGCGAGAAGATGACGCTCGACGTCTCAGGACATTACAGCCGGCCCGACGTGTCCGATTTTCCACGTTCGCAAAGGGGCGACCTACCCTTCGGCAATGCCCCGAAAAGTCGGGAATAAAACGCGCCCGCCAGCGCTCTTGCGCCGTGTCAATCAGTAACTCGGCAGGAGGGAATCGGCAGTGCTCGCGTCCCGAGGACGGGATGGGACGGATGCGAGACAGCGATTCGGCAATAGCAATTTACTACGAGCATCCAGCCGGCGAACGCAGCGGCGGAGATCACAGCATGAGCACGCGCTCAATTTTCAGCATCAACTGAACGCAAACGAGGGAAAAAATCGATGAGCACAGAAAACGGATAGGATGGTACCGGCGGAGAACGAACCGGCGGCAAAGCGGATGCGACCGGCTGAACACCGTCGCGGTCGCGGCGATGAGCGCGGGGAAAACCGCGGCGCAACAAGCTGGCGAACAACCGACGCCGAAGCTGGTCGACATGCAAACGGTCGAGCAGATCATGCGTGACTGGCCGAAAATGGCGCGGAAGGGGGCGGAGGAGATGATCGGCAAGTACGGCCCCCTAACGAGGCGACCGACAGCCGCTTCATCTGGTTCAACAACGGACCTTGGAAACGCAGCGTCTGTTACCGGGACGAAATCCCGCACCACTTCCCGCAACCGCATTCCGACGTCGTCGAGTGCGTAATCGATTATCAGGTGCCGCCGGAGAAGGTCAGCGAACTGGCGAAATTCGACGGCAGCGTCATCGTCGAGCGGACCAAGGGCGAGGTAATCGCGCGGTGCGACATGGAATCGGCGAACTTTCTCGCGATCAACATGATGCACGAATCGTCACCGGAAACATGACGGCCGAGCAGGCGCGCGAGTTCTACACCGAGACCGCCGCGGCCTACGTGGTGAGCCGCTCAGCGCCACACGCCGAACGCCTCATGTTCGATCTGCCGCAGGGCTAAACGAATTTCACCGATGAAGTGACGATCGCGGGAGCGATGGTGCGGCAGACCGGCGGCAAAATCAAAGATGCTGTCACGGGCTAGACGATTCACCCGACCGTGAGCGAGAGAACGAACGCAGACGTGCTACCCGAACAACCAAAGCACGATCGCGGCCCTGAGACGGTGCAC
>DATHXZ010000249.1:0-3350 GCA_035459405.1 Chthoniobacterales bacterium | reverse complement strand
TGTGACTCCGCAACCCGCCGAGGCTCCGGTTGCGGCTGCGAAAGCGAGCTAATCCGGAGCATGCCGCTTCAGAGGCTGCTGCGATTTCTGTTCGCGCTTGTGGTCGAAGTGGGGCTGCTGGCTGCGCTCAATTTGTTCGACGATTGGACGTTCGCCGAGATGCCGGTGCGGTTCGTCACGGCGGGTCTTCTTTGCGGAATGGCGTTTCTTGTCACGGCGTCAGATTTCCCGACGCACGTCAGTTTAAGCAAACAAACGGTGCTGTTCTGGAGTGTGGCGATTGCGCTGCGGCTGCTCGCTCTGCCGCTCGAGCCCGGTGACGACTTCTGGCGTTATCAATGGGAAGGGAGAATCCAGCAGGCGGGCTTCAATCCTTACGTAAACCCACCTGACGATCCCGCGCTCGAGCGGTTGCGCGACGAATTCCCGGCCTGGCATAAGATCAACCACCGGCACTTCCGCACGATCTATCCGCCGGGCGCCGAGCTTGCGTTTCTCGCGCTCAGCCGGTTGTCGGAGAGCCCGTTGTTTTACAAGCTGCTGTTCGCGGCAGCGGACCTCCTGACTGCCGCCCTCTTGTTGCTTTTGCTGCCGCGCGGCTCGCGCTACGCGAACGCCGTCTGGTATGCGTGGAACCCGCTAGTCGTCTACTGCTTTGCAGGCGGAGCGCACTTCGACAGCCTGATGATCCTCCCAATGATCGGAGGCGTGCTGTTGCTCTCGCGGCTCGAAACCGCAACCGAGCCGCACGACAAGTGGCTACTCGCCACCGGCGCAGCCGTGCTCTTCGGCATCGCAATTTCGATCAAGCTCATCCCATTGCTCCTGCTTCCGCTCTGCGCGTTTGCGCTGGGACGTCGGGCAGTTGTCCTCGCGTTGAGCGTTCTGACCCCGGCCGCGCTGAGCCTCTTGTATGGGTACCCGCGGGTGCCAATCTGGGAGTCGTTAGGCGACTTCGCCTACCTGACGCGCGTGAACGATCTCTTCTGGTGGATCGTCGAGGAGACCGTCTGGCCAAATCCGCGCCAGAAGAACTACCAATACAACGTCATCCTGATTGCCGCCGTCACCGTTGTCTCGCTGTTCTTCTATCGCGACTGGAAGCGCGGCACTGTCTGGGCGCTCGGCACCGCGCTCATCCTCAGCCCCACTCTACATCCATGGTATTGCACATGGATTCTGCCGTTCGCGGCCTGGCGCCGAGCGCAGCCGTGGCACGTGCTTTCGGTGACGCTGTTCGCTTATTTCCTCTTTTGGAACGAGCGACTCTTCGCGTTGCCGTGGCGTTCCGAGCTTTGGCTGCGCGGGATCATCATGCTTCCGCCGTTGGTGGCCACGTTGTACCTGCTGATGCCGAAGCGAACTGGCGACGCCCCGTCGGCCGCATCAGCGGCTTGATTCGAGGCGACGGAGCGCTTCCTCGAAGTCGCAGGGTATCGGGGCTTCATACTCCCTCCATTCGCCGGTGCGCGGATGCGAGAAGCCAAGCTTCCAGGCATGCAGCATTTGTCGCGGGAAGGCCTTCGAAGTCTTCGCGCCATAAACTTTGTCGCCGAGCAGCGGGTGACCAAGGTGGTGCATATGGACGCGAATCTGGTGCGTGCGTCCGCTATGCAGCGTGCACTGGACCAGGCTCATCTCGCTGCCGCCGCGCAGCGCGCGATACTCGGTCAGTGCCGAGCGGCCACGCGTAGTCTTCGACACACTCATGCGCTGGCGATGAACAGGATGGCGCTCAATCGGCGCGTCGATGAAGCCGGACGGCTTCTTCAGGCGGCCGGATACGAGCGCGAGATAGACCTTCTTCAGTGTGCGGTCGGCAAATTGCCGCGAAAGCTCGCGATGCGCCGCATCGTTCTTGGCCACGACAAGGCATCCGCTGGTTTCCTTATCCAGCCGGTGCACAATGCCGGGGCGCTCCTTTCCGCCGATACCCGACAGCGCCGTGCAGTGACTGAGAAGCGCGTTCACGAGTGTGTGCTCCTGGTTTCCGGCGCCGGGATGCACAACCATACCGGCAGCCTTGTCGATGACGAGCAGATCGTCGTCTTCGAACAGGATCTGCAACGGGATCGCCTCGGGCGCGGTGTCGATCTTTTCGACTTGAGGCGCGCGCAGCTGAACGACATCGCCGCTTGCGACCACATCGCGCTGCCGTGGCTGTTTGCCGTTCAGCATCACGAAGCCGCCGTTGATCAACGCTTGCAACCGGGAGCGTGAGAAATCTGGAAGCTCGAGCGCGAGAAAGCGGTCGAGGCGAAGTCGCGCGCGTTCCGGAGCGACGTGCAGCTCGATCATCTCCCTCTCACGCAAGCACCGCCGCGATCGTAATTTGCGGCAGTTTCGCGGATAATGGCACGACCCGAATGGCCGAGACGAAAACCGAGCCGCCACAACAGGCCTTTCCGTCGTGCGGCACGGGGGTGTCTGTCGCAGATGTCGAGCCGCTCGCGCGAATCGCGTGCCCGAACTGCGGCGAACGTTTCCGAGCGGCGAGCATGTTCGATTAGTTCGCGTTGCTCGAGACGGTCGGTGTGGGCGGAATGGGTTCCGTCTACAAGGCGCACGACACGCGGCTCCATCGGTTCGTCGCGCTGAAGCTGCTGCGCAAGGAGTTGAGCGCGAACCCGGCCGAAGCGGTGCGGCTGAAGCAGGAGGCGCGCGTCACCGCAGCGGTCAACCACCCGAATGTCGTTCAGGTTTATTCCACCGGAACCGCGCACGGGCAGATCTACCTCGTCATGGAACTGGTCGATCATGGCAGCCTCGACGACGTTATGGCGCAGCACCCCGAGTGCCGGAAGCGCAGGTGCTCGAGACTGGCATTCAGGTGGGAAAAGGGCTGGAGGCCGCGCACGAGAAAGGCCTCATCGATCGGGATATCAAGCCGGCGAATATCCTCTTTGCCGACCCGCAGACGGCGAAGATCGGGGGATTTCGGCCTCGCGGTCACCGCCGGGCAACAAACGGAAGCACAGCAGAAAATCTGGGGCACGGCGTACTATGTCGCCCCGCAGCGATTAAACAACGAGCCCGAGGATTTCCGCAGCGAGATCTACAGCCTCGGCGCGACCCTCTTCCATGCGTTCGCGGGGCGGCCGCCAATCGAAGGCGAAACCACGTCCGCGAGCGAGCTGCGGCGTCTCAAGGCCATCCCGCCCGACCTGCGCCGCGTTGCTCCCGATGTGTTGCGCGACACCGCACGGCTCGTGAACCGCATGCTCGCGCCCGCCCCGGCGCATCGCTTCACGTCGTATGCGGAGCTTGTCGAAGAGCTGCTGCGTGCGCGCGCAGCGTTGCCGGACGCCGCGCCAGGCGCGAAGCGCCGGCGAATGATCATGCTCGCCATC
>DATHXZ010000248.1:0-1788 GCA_035459405.1 Chthoniobacterales bacterium | reverse complement strand
GGGCGACAGTATTTCTTCTACGATCGCTTCGATGAGCTCGATTTCGCGAGCATCGACGCGCGCGCTGGGCTGGCGTATTCGCTGCCGAAGCTGAACAATTTGCAACTGCGCGCCGACTATTTGTACAATCGCCTGACGGACGAAGGCAGCTTCGACGCATTCTTTACGAGTCACGCGCTTGCGTTCGGCGCGGAGCTGCCGTTCCGGATCGGTCGTGCACAACAGGTATCGATTGGCACGGACGTTAGCCTGAACCTCGACTCTGACCCGGACGGCCCCGGACGCCACGATTTCAGTGCCTTCCTCGGCTACTCCGTGAACCTCACGCGTGCGCTAACGATCAGCGCGGTTGCGAGGGTGATCGCGCGTAATTACACCGACTCCGACCGGACCGACGTGAGCGGTATCCTGGCAGTGAGCGCAACCTACCGATTTACGAAGTGGTTGAGCGCAAACGCCGTCACCACACTGGTCACCAATGACTCGGACCAGGATGTCTTCGATTACGACGTGGCAAACGCCGGAGTCGCGCTGTCGTTCGGCCTCCGGTTCTAAGCCCGTGAATCTGGTCCTGCTGCGCCTGCCGAAAGCCGCAATCACAATCTGGTGCGGCTGCGCTTTCCTTCATCTTGCAGGCTGTGCGGACGCGGCGGGTGCTTCGCCGGCAAGCGCCCGAGTGACGCGCGTGATCAACAAGGTCAGCCTGCAATCAGGCTCCGCTGTTGCAGTAGATCAGCCGGTGACGGACGGCAGCGCGATTCGAACCGGCGCGAACTCGCGAGTCGAAATGAAATCTGGAGCGGGAGCGATCACACGCCTCGGCGCAAATACCGTGTGCGAGTTTCAGGAGGGCACACGCAGTTTGACTCTGCACCAGGGGGTGATGCTGTTTCAGGTTCCGCCGACTGCCGTCCGAGCGACGGTGAGGACTGGCGGAATAACGATCGAAACCGCCGGCACCACCGGCATCCTCGAACGCCACAGCAACGCCTACGTGAAGTTGCTGCTGCTGGAAGGCACGGCGCGGGCGTACCTGAGCGCAGTCGGCGAGTCCGTTCTCGTGGAGGCTGGCCAGATCCTGATCATGAAGCCTGGCGCGCAGGTTTTGCCCGAGCCTGCTCACTTCGATATCGAACGGCTCTATCGGACTTCGCTGCTGACCAACAACGATTTCGCGCCGCTGGCGAGCTGGCTAAAAATCGCAGCTGCGATCCAGAAGCAGCGAACTGACGCCGGATTTACCCGCACAAACCTCGTGATCTACGGCCGCGGCACAAACGTCACCGTGCTCGAGCCGGCCGCAGCTTCTGGCGCTTCCGGACAGCCGCGCCAGCAGCGCCTGGCTTCGCCTGTTACCGCTGGAAAATCGCGTCCCAACTAACGGCTGCGCAGAAGGAAAACCGAAGAATGAACCCCTCCAAAAGTCAACGCGACGGAGCAAGGCGTCGCACGCTCTCGCGCAGTCTTTTCGCCTCGCTATTTGTCCTGCTGAGTGCGGTCGACCTGGCCACCGGCGGACAATTTAAGGAAGCTCGCGTCACGCACGTCATCAACGACGTCAAGCTGGTTCCGAATGCGGCAGAAGCGCGGCCGGCGACCGTGAACGCTGATGTGCGCGACGATACGGCGGTGCGAACGGGAGCTGAGTCGCGTAGCGAGCTTACGTTTCCTGACGCGACGCTGACGCGGCTCGGCGCGAACACAATCTTCAGTTTCCAGGAAGGAACGCGCAACATGGAGCTGGGCGGCGGCGCGATGTTGCTGCGTGTGCCCAAAGGCGCCGGAGGC
>DATHXZ010000247.1:0-3261 GCA_035459405.1 Chthoniobacterales bacterium | reverse complement strand
ATCACCGCGCGCCGTTGCTTGCCACTCTTCATTTGCCGCCGGCGACCATGTGCTGCGCCTCCAGGTGCGCCTTCATGCAGCGCAGCGTCTGGTTCGCGATGTGGTGGATGAAGAAGTCGCCGATAATCCGGTCCGCGATTGGAGCGAGAGCTGGCACTCGGAATCGCAGATCATGCACGATCTCCACCGCGACGCCGGCCGGAGTTTCGGTGAAGCGCCAGACGACGCGCATCCCTTTGGTCCACTTGCGCATGTGGTTGAAGCGCACCTCGAACTTCTGCCGATCGATGATCTGCTCGGAGGTCCAGGAAATCGGGATTCCTGAGCGCACGGCAGCCATCACGACGATGTTACGTGTCTCGCCGCGCTGCAGATACCGGATGTAGCGATAGTGCGGCAGGATCTTCGGCCAAAGCTCGAGGTTGGCAGCCGTCTCGAAAATCGCCTCCTTCGGCGCCTGCATGATCATCGAATTCCCTGTGTGCATCCCGGTGAGCGCGCCGGAAGAGCACGCTCGGCAGGATAAGCTCCGAGTAAGTGAACAGCAACGCGCCCGCGAAGTTGCGGACGAGACGCGCTACGCGCGCGCAGGGGCGGGGCGCCGCCGCTTCACCTTGTACGTGAGGAAGCATTCGTCGCCGACTGTGCGCATGTCCGTTAAGGAGCAGCGGATGCTCGCCGGCAGGAATTCTTTGCTCAATCCGGTGAGTGTCGGAGCCGCCGCTCCGCCGAAGAGAAACGGCGCGATCGTGAGATTGAGCTGGTCGATCAGATCCGCCTCGAGCATTGAGCGGAACAACGCGGCGCCGCCTTCGCATGCGACACTGTGGACGTTGTAGTCGCGCTGCAGTTGCTGGAGCATCCAGGCGAGGTCTACGTCGGGCGAATCGCTGAGGTGCAACGTCGCCTTCTCGCGCAACGTTTTCTGATAGCTGTGTGGCATTTTCGTCGTGGAGAAGATGACGATCGGCGAGATGGTCGATTCGAAGATGCGCAGCCCCGGGTCGATCTTCCCTTCATTCGAAACGATGACACGGATCGGCGCCGGAGACTTGCCCAACGCGACACGCTGATCGCGCAGCTCACCTTTTGGCAGCGCGAGGCGCACGTTGTCTTTCTTCAAGGTGCTGTGCCCGACCACGACGGCGTCAGCCAGGGCGCGGTGGCGCAGCAGGTGCATCTTGTCTTCGCGCGAGGTGAAATCGACCGGCGAATATTCCCGCGTTGTGATTTTCCCATCCGCCGTCATCGCGAACGTCGCGGCGACAAACGGGCGCTTTGCGGCGTGGCTGCGCCGGGTTGGAGCCGCGGCTCCGGTCATTTTGCGGCCGGGGCATCGCCAGCTTTGGCCACGATGCCGTGCTCGAGCTTCGCGACCTCGCGTTCCATATCGCTGATGCTAGCGGCACCGCTGGCGCCGCTAGGCTTGTAGAGCAGATAAACGAGACCGCCGGGTGCCGCGCAGATAAGCATGACGAGGAAACTCATCGAGCCGATCAAGACTGCGATGGCGGCCGCCACGCCAGTGAGATTGCCAAGCATGACCTGCAGGATGTGCTCGCGCACGCCCACGCCGGCGAAGCTGATCGGCAGCGATGAGATGGTGCGCTCGATCGGCATGACGGCAAAGAAATCGATCGCCGCGACTGGCGCGCGGAAGCCATACGCGACAAACAGAAACGTGGTGAAGGTCGCCAGATGCGCAACGAGCGAGAAGCCGAACGCGATCGCCGTCGCGCCCCAGTGGCGCGCGTAAAGATGATAGGCGGTCGAGAGTTCGATCAGCTTCTCGCGCCCGGGAAACTTCGCCGGAAGCCGGTCGAGGAGGTTGAAGCCCGTGATGACAAAGGTCGAAAGCAGCGACGCGATCGAAAACCCAAGGATGCCAAGCAGCGTCCACAGCAGCGCGCGCGTTTCGGGCGTGCGGGAGAGAAAATCGTAGCGTAAGCCGATCAGCGTGCCGGTGATCGCAACGAGGGCAACGAGCCCGATCAAGCGGTCGAACAACACTGCGAGCAGCGCTGCGCCGATCTTGCCCGGCGTTTCTTTTACAAGCAGATACGATTTCACAATGTCGCCACCGGTGCCGCCGGGGAGGAATTGATTGAAGAAGAAGCCGATCATAAAGAGCCCGGACACCCGCGGAAGACTGAGGTGAATGCCCTGAACCTTTAGCAACACGTGCCAGCGCAACGCCGCCGCAATCTCTACGAGGAGGTAGGCGAGGATCGCAGCGCCGATCCAGCCATACTCCGCCGCCCGAAGCGCGTCGGCCATCTTGGCGCGTTTCGCTGGATCGTGGAACACCCAGTAGAGCACTGCCGCCGTGACGGTCAGCTGCAGCAGGGTGAGCAGGATCTTCTTCATTCGCCGAAGCGTTGCTTCCAAATGGAAACGGAACGGCGGATTTCTTCGGGCGTCTTGCGTGGGCTCAATTCCCAAACGAACACGCAATCCTTCGGCAGCAGAGGGATGAGCTTGTCGAGATCGACATGGCCGGCGAACGGCGGCTGGTGGTCCTGGCCGGGCCAGATGACGTCCTGCAAGTGGCATCCGAACGCGCGAGCGCCGATCAGCTGGAGCCATTCCTCGTGATTGATGAACCCAAGGTTCTCCTTGATTTGGATATGGCCGAAGTCGTGCCAGTAGCCGGCGGCGGGTGAATTCAGCTCGTCGAGCAAGCCGGGAAGCTCCTTCTCGTTAGGCATTTCTTCGTAGCCCCGACGACCTTCAATGCCAAGGCGGACGTTCTTTGTCGCCGCGTAGTCGACAATGCGGCGGAGGCATTCCCTTACACGCTCGAGATGCCACGGTGCGCCGGCTTCCCGTTTCTTCACCGCATCGATCTTGCGACGCACGTACTCGCGTGAGAGGAGCTGGCCGTTTTTCGCCATCTTGATCAGTTCGTCGGTGATCGGATTCATCGGCACCTCGCCGCAATGGAGGACGACGAAAGGCGCGCCGAGACGCTCGGCGAAGTCGATGGTCTGCAGTGTCTGCTTCACTGCGCGCTCGCGTTCGCGGGATGTGTTCGCCGAAAATTTGTAGCAATCTGGCGAGGCATGCATCACCTCGACGGGGAGTGGACAGAAGTTGTGCAGACTGCTGAAGGTCACCTCGCCGCGCTCGTGCATCTTCTGGATGCCGGGCATGAGCGAAATGCGAGTGCCGTGGCCGAGCTCGATATGCGTGAAACCGAGCTCATCCCGGATCTCCTTCAGCATGTCCTCGCCGTTCGTGTGGCGAGCGGAGTTCCAGCAG
>DATHXZ010000246.1:0-11817 GCA_035459405.1 Chthoniobacterales bacterium | reverse complement strand
GACGCATGAGGAACTGCGAGATTGGCTCCGGCTTGAAGCCGAGCGGCGCGTACAGCTGGCGCCCAAACTCCTCGGGGAAAATCGCTGGTGCGAAGAAGTCGCGATGTGGAAAGCGCGCGAGCACGCCAGCAAGTACGCTGCGCAAATCGCGCCAGACGAGTGCGCGAGGCGGATCGATCGACATGGCAGCGTAGATGCGCACGGGCGTTGCTTCCGGGTCGCCGACGATCACGCAGACGGTGGCGGTGCGGAAAGCGCGCGCGACCGCGGCTTTGGCCACCGCATGCCGCGAGATTTGCCACGGTAGCTCCGGATAATCCTGCGCCGTCGGCATACGCAGCGCGTCGAGGATCGGAACCTCTTCACCAGCCGTGCTCGCGTCTTGCGGAACGCCTGCTTCAGCAGTGCGCCGCCAGCCGAGCAACCGCACGACCTCGTGGAAACCGTGCCGGCGATAGACGGCATGCGCACGCGGATTTTGCTCGATCACTTCGAGCATCATCGCCTCATCGCCGCGCTCGCTCGCCTCCCGCAAAAGTGCATCGACCAGATGCGCGGCTGCTCCTGTGCGGCGCGCATCCGGGATGATGCCCATGCCGGCGAGGCGCAGGATGTTGCCTGTGCGATTGATGTAGCCGAACCCCGCGAGTCGGCCAGCCTGCCGGACGAACCGGCTGTAGAAGAGATCGGCGCCTTGCAGCGTGAGGAATCGGGCGAGGGTCTCAGCGCTCAGATCAGCCCAGCCGCCGACATAACCGGCAAACGCGCTGTTCGCCAGCCGCGCCTGCTCGTGCAACGGCACCTCGTGCGCGGGAACAATCTCGAGCTCCATCGGTAGCGGGCGCGCTGCTAACTAGTAGTGAAGCTGCAGCAGCTCTCGCGGCGCGCTTCGTCGCCAGAGGAAGAGATTGTCGTAATCCGACTCAGCGATCGTGATCGGTTTCTCGACGCCGAGTCCTTTGATCAGCTCGGGGATCGTGTTCGAGTGCCCCACCACAACGGCATTGCTTTCGAGCGTGCGAAGTTGGTCCAGCAATGCGGCGGCGTCTTTCGCCGGCACCACGCTGACCCTCGCGCCGGTCGTGCGTGAAATTTCCTCCGCCGTTTGTTGTGTGCGAGCGTATTCGGTCGCGAACACCGCGCCGATCCCCGCATCCTTCAACATTCTTCCGAGCAGGGCAGCTCGTGCGCGGCCTTGCGCCGACAGCTCGGGGTTCTTCGCGTCGCCCCTGGGCGCGTCGGACTTCTCTGCATGGCGCGCGAGGAAGATGATTGGCTCTGCAGTCGCGAGTTGCGCGGACGCGACTGCAATCGTCAGTGCGACGAGAACGAGCGGCAGTCTCACGTGGTGAAGTTTATGACCTCTTCGCCGATCGCGGGAAGGACGCCGCTCTCACACAAGCCGCCGGGCGCTGGCGGGAATGCTGGATTCATCCGTCGAACGTAGCTGCGCACGCATGACGCTGGCAATCGCCGAACGGATTCAATCGACGTTCGCGCGAAGCGCGGCTACGCAGAAGGCATGCAGCCGATCCGCGGATTACATCACGTCACGGCGATCTCCGGACCCGCACAGGAGAACCTCGATTTCTACGCCGGTGTTCTCGGGATGCGCCTCGTGAAGAAGAGCGTGAACCAGGACGATCCCGGCACGTATCATTTGTTCTATGCTGACGCTGAAGGGCATCCAGGCACTGACCTGACGTTCTTTCCGTGGGCGCAGCTCGCGCCGAGTCGCGACGGTCACGGACTGAGCACCGAAGTGTCGCTCGCCGTGCCGCCCGGCAGTCTCGGGTACTGGATCAGCCGGCTGCAGCGGTATGGAGTGCGGGTTGGAAATGCGGAGGTTCGTTTCGGCGAGCAGGTCCTGCCATTGACGGATCCACATGGGCTGCGTGTTGCGCTCGTGGAAAGCGCAAGCTCCTTAGGCCGGCCATTTACGCCGTGGCAGGAAAGCCCGGTCCCGCTCGAGCAACAGATTCGCGGGTTGCAATCGGCCCGGATGAGCGAAGGCAAACTCGACCCGACTACGACATTCCTGGAAACGGCGATGGGGTTCCGGCACATTGGGACGGAAAACGGCTGGTTGCGCTATGGCTTGGGCGAAGGAGCCTCAGGGCAATATGTAGATCTGCGCGAGCTGCCGGCGGCCAGACGCGGAGCGTGCGGCACCGGGAGCATTCATCATCTGGCGTGGCGCGTAGATGACGATCCGCACCAGGCAGAGGTGCGGAAGAGCGTCGCGTCCGGTGGAGCGCAGCCGACGCCGGTGATCGACCGCTTCTGGTTCAAATCCGTCTACTTCCGCGAGCCTGGCGGTGTCTTGTTTGAGCTCGCAACGGATGGTCCGGGTTTCGCGGTGGATGAGGATCCGGCGCGCCTCGGCGAAAGGCTCGTTCTGCCGCCGTGGCTTGAAACGGAGCGCGCTGCGATCGAAGCGGCCGTACCGACCCTGCGGAAGCCCGCGGCTACAGTGCGTGCTCAAGAACCCGACAGAATCAGCCGCTGACCGGCCGGTGGTCGGTGTAGGTCAGCACGGAGCGAACGCGTCCCTGCGTGCCGAGCAGCGATCCGTCAGCATTTGAGATATGCTCGATCGGCACCGGCTTTCCGTTTGGCATCATGCGATAGCGAGTCGTGGCTTCGAACCTCTCGAGCTTCGCGACAACCTTGATGCGCATCGGCTTCGTCAGCGTGAAGCGCGCTTGCTCGACGAACGGCACCGGCCCGCTGGTATCAACCGTTGCCTCGCATCTCGCGTTGGCTGAGATGTCGACGTTCGTGACGATGACCGTTTCATTCGGCAGCGATTCGAAGCGCAGCACCGTGCGTCCCCGCGCGTCAGTAGCCGCGGAGGCGGCATTGCCGAAGTAATTGGCGATACGTCCGTAGTAAGCGGTGCGGCGTTTAGGCCCGTCTTTCGCCTGCTTCTTCAACTCCTCCGCGTTCGGCGGCCTCCCATCAACGGAGATCAACGTCCAGCGTTGCGGATGTGACGGGTCGAAGCGTTCAACGACAACGCGCTCGGTCTTCTTATCGCCTTCGATCTGTTCCGTCCGCGCGGTGCGCGTGAAGCTGTAATCATCGACGGTGACCGTCCGTGCATGATCGAGGACGCGCTTCTTTAGCAGCTCGGCGCTTGGATCAGCGGCATCCACCGGCTGTGGGACGGCAAGGCCAAGCAGAACCGCGCCGAGGATCGGGCGCCCAAAATTCCTCAACGTCTGCACCGCGGAGCATAAAGCTTGTCCTGCTTGTCGTCGACATGGGCGCCGGCGAGGAGCGGGGGACCACTGCCGATGTCGCTTCGCAGCACTCGACGCGCTGCGGCTCATTGCGTAGTTGTTGCGTCCGCTCATCGCACGCTCGCGCTCGACGGCTCACCTTCGCATGCCAGTTCCTCCAGCATCCAGGCAGCGTCTGGTCTTCACCACGGCTGCATGGTGGAAGGCGCAGATGCGCGAGATCGATTGGTCGCTGGTGCTGATGATGCTCGTGATCAAGGCCCTGGTGCTCGGCTTCGCGGTGGTGAGCGTCGAAACGCTCTTCGATCTGGAACCGAAGTGGCACCAGATGTGGAATCGTTGGGACGCCGTTCATTATCTTGAGCTGGCCGAGCACGGTTATACGGCGCCCGGGCAAAATGGGCACGAATCGTTAGTCTTTTACCCGCTCTATCCATGGCTGACGCGCGTCGCGGCGTTCTTCACGCGCGACTATCTTGCAGGCGGATTGGTGGTCTCCGGGATTGCGTCGGTTGCTTCAGGTCTGCTCCTCCACCGGCTCGTCGCGCTCGACTTCCCCGCCACGGTCGCGCGCAACGCCGTCTGGTTCCTCTTCATCTTTCCCACCAGCTATTTCCTGCACATCAGCTACACGGAAAGCCTGTTCATTGCGCTGACCCTGGGATGCCTTCTGGCGGCGCGGACCGACCGCTGGTTGCTCGCCGGCATCCTCGTCGCGCTCGCGTGTCTGACTCGCGTCAACGGCCTGCTCCTGATGCCGGTGCTGGCCGTGGAAGTCTTGCCGCGTTGGTGGAAAACGCGCCGGATCGATTGGCGATGGCTATGGATCGGGCTCGGCGTTGTCGGCTTCGCGGCCTACCTGCTGCTCAATTACCAGCTGACGGGCGACTTCTTCGCGTTCTCCAAAATCATGGAGAAACACTGGTTCAAGAAGTTCGCGCCGCCTTGGATCGGCGTGCGTGATGTGTGGCTCCGCGTGTTCGGCGTGAACCTCGCGGAAGGTTTCCACGAGTTCTTCTACATCGTGCTAGGGTTTGTCTGCACGTTGTGGTGCTGGATTCGTTTACGACCTTCCTACGCTGTCTGGATGACGCTCAACTGGCTGCTGGTAAACAGCACGTCGTTTGTCCTCAGTGTGCCGCGGTATACGCTGGCGCTGTTCCCGATCTTCATCCTCTTCGCCGACCTCGCGACGAGGCGCGCGTGGTTTTACACCATTGTGACGGTTTCGTCCCTCTTCTCGCTCGCGATCTTCGTTAGCCGATTTGCGCAGGGCACCTGGGCCTTCTAAACGCGGCAAATGTCGGATCAGCCGCAGCTCATCTCAATCGTGGTTCCATGCTACGACGAGGCGCCTGTGTTACGCGAAACACACCGGCGGCTTGGAGAAATGGCAGATCGTCTGGACGCTGGCGTGGAGTTCATCTACGTCGATGATGGCAGCCGCGACGACACGCCCGCGGTCCTATATGAGCTCAGCGTCTCCGATCCGCGGGTCCGCGGCATTCGGCTTTCCCGGAACTTTGGCCATCAGATCGCCACGACGGCCGGCATTGAGAACGCCGCGGGTGACGCTGTGGTCATCATCGATGCCGACTTGCAGGATCCGCCGCAAGTCATCGAAGAAATGGTCGCGCGGTGGCGCGAAGGATATCACGTCGCTTACGGTCAGCGCATCGAGCGGGCGGGCGAAACACCGCTCAAGCTGTGGGCGGCACGCACATTCTACCGCTGGATGAACCGCCTCTCGCGCGTGCAACTGCCGCTGGACACAGGCGACTTCCGGCTGATGGATCGCGCTGTGGTCGAGGCGTTATCGCGCATGCCGGAGCGCGACCGGTTCCTGCGCGGAATGGTCAGCTGGGTCGGGTTTCGCCAGATCGCGGTGCCTTATCGGCGCGATGCGCGTTACGCCGGCGAAAGCAAATATCCGCTGTTCAAGATGCTCCGCTTCGCGAGTGACGCGGTCTTCTCGTTTTCCTTCACGCCGCTGCGGCTCGCGATCTGGACCGGCTTTCTAGCGATCTTCCTCGCACTCGCCGGAATTGCCTGGGCGGTCGTGCTGCGCTTCTTCTTTGACCCGTCGCACTGGGTGCGCGGATGGGCGTCGTTGTTCGTCGCCATCCTCTTCATGGGCGGGGTGCAACTGATCTCGTTAGGCATCATCGGCGAGTACGTCGGGCGGATTTACGGCGAAGTGAAACAGAGACCGCTCTATTTCGTTCGGGAGCGGTTCGGTTTTGCAGACGTTCGTAAAGAACCGCGCACTTCGCGAAGCGGCGGTGCGAATTAGGCTTGCGACTACACGCTGCTCCGCATCCTGAGTTACTTGAGAGCTTTCTCGAGGATGTCGGCGAGGCGCCAGCCCGCTTTGTGCAAGTTCTCGCGGGTCACCGCTGCTGCCCATTCGTGATACGAGATGGCGTCCGGCACCGCTTTTTCTTCGGCCACACCGATTGCGAGGGTGCGTCCCTTTTCGTCCTGCTGCGGGCGCACTCGGCGAAAGTCGAGGCGCGCGTGCGCTTCGATCGGGAGGGGCAGGATCTCGTCCGACACGCCTCAGCGTATTGTGTCGCCGTGAGATTGGCAGATGGACGTCACGCCTTTGGTTCGTTAGCCGCCCATTCCGCGACGAGCTTGGCCGAGCGTCATCACTGATGGCACGACGTTCCTCTTTTGGTGTTTCTTTTGAGACGAGCGGCAGGCTCAGCGCGACGACGTGGTTATCCCAGAAGCCGTGAAACTTCGCCTGCTTCTGCCCGGTTCGTTCGGCTGCAGCAGGTGAGAGCGGAAGGTGATCGTGTCCCCGCCGTGGTGATCGTACGCCGGTATCACCTTCTCCGGATCGACGGGCCGGCCTTGCTCGTCGAAATACTGCGCACCGACATGCAGCGGCTGGTGGATATCGCCAACCATGTGCGTGAGCAGGATGACGGCGATCGGTTTCGTGATCTTGCGCGGATTGTCCTCAGGCTCGGCGCCTTGCAGCACGCGCACGCAGTAGTTGATGGTCTGCACAACGTCCCACCGCGAGCGCCCGATCTTACCGTCCCGTAGCGCTGCCCACCCGTGACCGGCACATCCGTGTAATGAAACCAATGGTGCGACGGCGCCTCGGAGTTCATGTCGTAGGTCGGCTGATTCGCGCGCCAGAAGTCAGCGAGCTGCGCATCTACTCGGGGCCGTGAGCGGTAGCGGAAAATGCCAGGGTCATCGACGCCCTTTTTGTCCCAGCCTTTAATTTCGTCCGGAATCACTGCCGCTTTTTGCAGCGTGAAGCTCTCGAGCAGCCCACGCATCCTGTTCCCCGCGGGTGTGTTCGCGAGCCGTTCGTCTGCGATCGCACCAACGATCTGATGTCCGTTCGGTCCGTACGCATCACCGCGCTGCGTCGGCAGCACCGCGAGGGCGAGAAACCCGACCGCAGCGAGCAACGTGCTACGTCTGTAGTGCACCGTTCATGATTCGGATTGCCGTCGCGTCTGCCGCAGTTTGATCGGGACGATGACGAGCAACGCCAGCAACGTCACGGCCGCACATCCTTTCGCAAAAAGCTCGCCGTTTTCGACATAAAACGTCCGCCGCGGCTCGACTGGAACGCGCACGACGTCCGTCAGCACGCCTTCGGTCCATTGGGTGCCGTTCGCATCGACGAGCTTCCGCGTCACGCGCCCGTATTCGTTGATGAAACAGGTGACGCCGGTATTCGCGGACCGTACCATTGGCAGCCGCGTCTCCACGCAGCGGAAGACCGCGTTGGCGAGATGCTGCTGCGAACCGGCCGACTTCAAGAACCAGCCGTCATTTGTCACATTCGCGAGCAGGTTCGCGCCGCTGCGCACGAACTGCCGCGTCAGCTCGCCGATCGTGTCCTCGAAGCAGATCAACGGCGCGAGTCGCACCTCCTCGTCGGTCATCGTGAAGACAGAGTGTTCCTTGCCGAATCCGAAATCGTCCGGCACCTGGTCACCGACGATGCGCGCGATACCGGGCAACGTATGTCGCCCAGGCACGTATTCGCCGAACGGAACGAGGTGCACCTTGCGATAGCGTTGCTCGCGGGTGCCGCGTTCGGTCACGAGCAAAGCGGCGTTGTAGGCGACATCTTCCTCCTGGTCGATGATGCCTAACAAGAGGTCGACCTTCGTCGCAGCGGCGAATTCCTTCACAAACCGATAGCTCTCGGTCCCCTCGAGCACCGGATCGGGCATTGAGCTTTCGGGCCAGATCAGCAGGTCGGGCGGGGTCGGTGTCATCGCGGTCCGACTCAGCCGCGAGAATTGCTCGAACGTGAGCTCCGCAAACTCCTGATTGAACTTCTGCTCGCGCGGCACGTTCGGCTGCACCGCGGCGACGCGGATGCCTTTCGACTCTTCTTTCACCTGCACTGCGCGCAGTCCGAATGTGAACACCGCCATGACCGCCAGCATCGTGAGCGTCAGATCAAAGTGCGGGCGACGCGTTCGGGTTTGTGCTTCAATCATGAAGCGCGGCACAATCGCGACCGCGATCACGTTCGCGAATGCGACCAGGAACGAGAGCCCAGCCACGCCTGTGATCTCGACGATTTGGATCAGCAGATATTGCGCGTGCAGCGCGGTGCCGAGCATATTCCAACCCCATCCTGAAAAGAGCGTCGCCCGCACGAACTCCGTCGCGACCCACGCGCTCGCGAGGAGAAACGCAAGCCGCAGGTTGTGCATCGAGCTGAGCCATGGTGAATGGATCGCAGGCGGCGCCTCATCCGCGGCCGAGCCGATCAGGATGCCGCCGCTCTTCCTTTCCGCCGCGCGTCGCGCTTCGAGTTGCTGTGTGACCGCTTCCAACCCACGCGGTTGCCGCTGCAGGATAGTGCGATTTTTTTCCGGCCGCAGAAGACCCGCAATCCAGGCCCATATCGCCGGATAGACCGCCATATACGCGCCGACGAGAAACCATCCCGGCACGGTCACGGTCGTGAGCCACGAGAAAACGCTCCAGAAATAGGCCAGACCGGCCACGTACCCGAGCAGCAGGTGTCGCAGCCGTGGCCGCTTCGTCTCGTCGCCGGAGAACCACACCGCCCCCATCAATGGCGTGAGCGCGATCCAGCAAAGCCACGCTTGATTGAAGGGCGCGAAGCAGGCGCGAAACATGAGGCCGCTGGCGATCGCGGCAAGCCATGGCCAAAAGCGCAGCGCTCTGTTCCAGTCCACGCGATGAACTTAAGCGCCCAGCCGCGCCGCCGCATCCTGCTGCAGCCAGTTCCAGAGCGAATCGAGATGCGTCGCCACTTCGATCTTGGCGCCCGCGAGCCCGGCTTGCGAGAGCTGGCCGTCATGCGCGGTGCGCTGCGCGAACAGGTAATATTTTATCTTCGGCTCTGTGCCTGACCCACGCACCGCGATGCGCGTCCGATCCTCGAGTTCGAAGATCAACATCTTTTCCTTCGGAATCGTGTCGCCTTCGGCGTCGCAAAACGTCTCCTTCTCGAAGTCCTTCACGGCCACCACACGCGAGCCCAGCATCTCGACCGGCGCCGCGGTGACATACGATTCGAGCAGCCTGCGTATCTTCGCCGCGCCCTCCGCGCCTTCGTAAGTGAGGGCGCCGTTCCTCTCTTCGAAGTAGCCAAACGTTGCGTAGATCTCATCGAGCAGCGCATCCAACGTGAGGCCGCGTGAGCGCGCGTAGGCGGCCACTTCGCAGAACATGATGACCGCACCGTTGCCGTCCTTGTCGCGCACGAAGTCGCCCCCGCTGTAGCCGTAGCTTTCTTCGCCGCCGAAGACGTAGAGCGACGAATGCTCCAGTCGGAGCCGCCGCGTCTCTTCTTCCGGAAGCTCTCGATAGGGACCGCGAACTTCCTCGGGCAACATCCGCTCGTACTTGCCGAGCTTCGCGCCGATGTATTTGAATCCGGTTAAGGTCTCGACGCAGCGGAGCCCGAAATGCTCCGCGATCGCTTTCTGCAGATCGGTCGTGACGAAGGTCTTGATAATGACCCCGCGTGCCGCGTTTTCGGCATTCAGAACGCGCTGCTCGAAAAGCGTCCGCGCACGATACCAGGCCATCAGCGAGCCGATCTGATTGCCGGTCAGCAACTTCATTTCGCCTTGTGCAGTGCGAACCGCGACCCCCATGCGATCGCAGTCCGGATCGGTCGCGATCACAACATCGCCGTTCTGCTTGATCGCAAGCTCGACCCCGAGCTTCAAGGCTTCGGCGTTCTCCGGGTTCGGCGATTTCACCGTCGGAAACCGGCCATCGAATTGGTCCTGTTCGGCCACCGTCGAGAACCCAAATCCGAGCCGCTCGAGTATGGGCTTGATGATCACGCCGCCGGTGCCGTGAATGGGCGTGAACACGATCCGCAGATCGGTCGCGGAACGCACCAGGTCGCGGTCCAGCACCAGGCTCTCGAGCCGGCGCATGTATTCGTCGTCGATCTCGGCTCCGAGCGTGATCACTTCCGCGCCGGCGTCACCCCGCGCCGCGTAAGTCTCGCCCTCGACGAGATTCACCTTCGCGATGATCCCACTGGCATGCGGCTCCACGACTTGCGCGCCGTCGTTGAAGTAAACCTTGTAGCCGTTGTCGTGTGGCGGGTTGTGGCTCGCTGTGATGACGATTCCCGCGCTCGCTTGCAGGTGACGCACCGCAAACGACAGCTCCGGGGTCGAGCGCGGCCCGTCGAAGACATACGCGTCGCAACCATTCTCCGCCGCCACCTGTGCGGTGAGTTGCGCGAACTCGTTCGAGAAATGCCGGGTGTCATGCGCGATCACGATTTTCGGTCGGCCGGCGACCCGCTCGTTCCGAAACCAGTCGTGCAGATACGCCATGAGGCCCTGCGTCGCGCGACTGATGTTGTAGAAGTTCATCGCGTTCGTGCCCACGCATGGGAACTCCGGCCGGCCCAGCTCGTCTGGTGTGCCGCGTTCCGCATCGGTGACCACCTTGCCGATGGTGCGCCCGCGCAGGCCACCCGTACCAAAGGCGAGGGTTTTGTAGAAGCGGTCGTTCAACTCATCCCAAGCGTCTGTCTCGACGAGTTCGGTGACTACTTGCGCGTAAAGCGAAGAGGTCGCGCCCCCGAGGAGCAGCGCGATGTTCTGCCCCGTCGTCTCGAGCAACCGCCGCGTGCTAACTGCGTCTTCGATCTTCTCGCCTAACGTTCGCGCCATTGCCCGGCAACCATTCCGTCGCGCTCCGGCTTTGCAAGCCCGTTTGGCCGCCACTCGCGCCGAAGAAGGCCATGAGCGGCTGCTCTCGATTTTTGCCGGTTTGGCTTGCTGTGCCCGCGAGGGCGTTTCACGGTACCGGCGTCAACATGAGGTGCCTACTCAAGTGACCGCCTGCTGGCAGTCCCTGGTGCCCGAGAGCCAGATCTTCTACGCGATTGGCATCGTTTCACTGGTAGCTCTGCTTTTCCAGATGCTGCTTACCATCCTCGGCTTTGCCGGTGCGCATGAGGCCGATATCGGCGCGCATCATGACCACGACTCCGGCTCGTGGCTCATCAACGTGCGCACCGTCATGGCTTTCATGTCCGGGTTCGGCTGGGCTGGCGGCATCCTTATGAACAGGGGTTACAGCCTCGGGCCGGCCATGGCGCGCGCCATCGTGGTAGGCGCATTGTTTCTCTTCGGCACAGCGGTTCTTGTGCGCAACCTCCTGAAGCTGCAATCCAGCGGCAATCTCGATTACGCGAATGCGATTGGCACCGTCGGCACAGTTTACTCAACCATCCTCGGCGGCGACAAAGGCGGCGGCCAGCTGGAACTGATGGTTCAAGGCCGGCTCATCACTGCGGAAGCTCGCACTCAATCTTCTCCGGACCTCAAGCCCGGCACCAAGGCCAGAGTCGTCGCGCTCGTCGGCCAAAGCACCTTTCTAGTCGAACCCCTCAGTCTCCCCTAAACCTATGAACCCTCCTGTATCCATCGATATCCTCGTCCTGCTCGGCGCTGCCGTGCTCATCGTCTTCGCGACGCTGGTCGCGTTTGCAAAGCGCTACAAGAAATGCCCGTCCGATCGCATCCTCGTGGTCTACGGAAAGGTCGCCAGCGGCCGGTCCGCGCATTGCCTGCACGGCGGTGCCGCATTCATCTGGCCGATCATTCAGGACTATCAGTTCCTCGATCTCACGCCTGTGCCGATCGAGATCAACCTGCAAGGCGCGCTATCGAAGCAGAACATCCGCGTCAATACGCCGTCTACCTTCACGGTCGGCATCTCGACAGAGCCCGGCGTGATGGAGAATGCCGCCGAGCGCTTGCTCGGCTTGGAGCTCACCGAGATCAAGGAGCTCGCCAAAGACATCATCTTCGGCCAGATGCGCGTCGTCATCGCGACGATGAACATCGAGGAGATCAACTCCGATCGCGACAAGCTCATTGCCAACATCGCCGAAGGCGTTGAAGTCGAGCTGAAGAAGGTCGGTCTCCGCTTGATCAACGTGAACATCCAGGACGTGACCGATGTGTCTGGGTACATCGACGCGCTCGGGCAGGAGGCGGCGTCGAAAGCGATCAACGAAGCGCGCATCAAAGTTGCGCAGGCTGATCGTGACGGTCAGATCGGCGCTTCG
>DATHXZ010000245.1:0-4303 GCA_035459405.1 Chthoniobacterales bacterium | reverse complement strand
GACCAGCACCGACGCGGTCGAGCGGGTGATCGGCTTCCATTTCTTCAATCCGGTCAGCCGGATGAAGCTCGTCGAGGTCGTCATCGGCACCGAAACCGACTTCGACGTGATGCAGCGAGCACTCGCGTTCGTGCGGCAGATCGGCAAGCTGCCGGTCGTTGTGCGCGATGCACCGGGGTTCCTGGTCAATCGCGTGCTCTTCCCGTACCTGCTCGATAGCGCGGAGCTCTTCGAGCAAGGAGTCGACACGAAGCAGATCGATGACGCGCTCGTCGCCTGGGGAATGCCGATGGGTCCGCTGCGCCTCATCGACGAGATCGGCGTCGATATCACCGTCGACATCGCCTACACGCTCGAGAAGGCGTTCGGCCGGCGGAACCGCGCCGCGGCTGTGTTGCAGTGGATGCGCGACGGCAAGTTGCTCGGGCGGAAAACCGGCGCCGGCTTTTACAAATACGAGGGCAAGGCGCAGACGCCGAACCAGCAGGTGGAAGATTGGCGCCGCGCATTGCACGGCGATCCGGAGGGACCTGTAGCCGGGGACGCTGTCCCCGGCAGCTCCACGACTCGCCACGCTGGCGGCCGGCCGGGGACAGCGTCCCCGGCTACAATGACGTCCGAGCAGATCACCAATCGGCTCGTTTTCCTCATGGTTAACGAAGCGGCGCGCTGCCTCGAAGAAGGAGTTGTGCAGACCGCCGAAGATGCTGATTTCGGCATGATGATGGGAACTGGCTTTGCACCATTCCGCGGCGGCCCATTGCGTTTCGCCGATTATTTCGGATTGAAGAAGCTGGTCGCGGAGATGGATGCATTGCAATCCGCGGCAGGCGAGAAGTTCGCCGCGTGCGATCTCCTTCGGAACCACGCACAAAACGGAACCAAATTCTATGAAGACACCGCTCGAAGCGCCTCCTGAACAGGTCAAAGCCGAAACGACCGCGAAGCCTGAACAGCAGCCGGGCAATGCGTCGGTCATCGACACGTCGAAGATGTCGGCGGGCAAAGCCGCCGCGCTGGAATTGGCGGAAGCGTCGCGTGATCCGCTCGATGAACGCGGCAGCTTCGCGAGCAATCTCTTCATCGGCCGCTTCGATTTCGACCGCATCTTCCCGTGGCCGGTGCAGAGCGCGGAAGACCAAGCGGCGGGCCAAGCGTTTCTCGCGCAGCTGCGCGATTACCTGCGCGACAACGTCGATGCGGATGAGATCGATCGCACCGGCGAAATTCCGCAGAAGAACATCGATGAGCTGTTCGCGATGGGCGCCTTCGCCATCAAAGTGCCGAAGCAGTACGGCGGCCTCGGTTTGTCCCAGGTAAATTATGGCAAGGCCGCGATGTTGCTCGGCAGCTGGGACGCTAACCTGACCGCCCTCGTCTCCGCGCACCAGTCGATCGGCGTTCCGCAGCCGTTGCTGCTCTTCGGGACGGACGAGCAGAAGGACAGATATCTGCCGCGCGTCTCGCGAAAAGAGATCTCGGCGTTCGCACTGACCGAAATGAACGCCGGCTCGGACCCGGCGAACATGAGCCTGCGCGCCGACCTCTCCGAAGACGGCAACGAGTGGATCCTGAATGGCGAGAAGCTCTGGTGCACGAACCTGATCAAAGCCGGCGTGCTCGTGGTGATGGCGAAGACGCCGCCGAAGATGGTCAACGGCAAGGAGCGCAAGCAAATCAGCGCGTTCATCGTCGATGTGAACTGGCCGGGGGTGGAGATCACCTATCGCTGCCATTTCATGGGCCTGCGCGCGCTCTACAACGGCATTGTGAAATTCACGAATGTCCGCGTCCCGCGCGAGAACATGATCGCAAAAGAAGGCCAGGGCCTGAAGGTCGCCCTCACCACATTGAACACCGGACGCCTGACGATCCCGGCGGCGTGTGTCGGCTTGTCGAAACGGCTCGTCGAAATCTGCCGCAAGTGGGCCAAGGAACGCGTGCAATGGGGCGCGCCGATCGGCCAGCACTCTGCGATCGCAGGCAAGATCGCCGAGATGGCGGCGAACACGTTCGCGATGGAAGCGATCACGTTCCTCACCTCTGCGCTCGTCGACAAGAAAGCCGGCGATCTGCGCATCGAGACGGCGATATGCAAGATGTGGTGCACAGAGATGACCTGGAAGATCGCCGACGACGCGATGCAGGTCCGTGGCGGACGCGGTTACGAGACGGCGCAGTCGCTCGCGGGTCGAGGCGAAGAGCCAATACCAGTCGAGCGTTTTCTGCGCGATTGCCGCATCAACACCATCTTCGAAGGATCGAGCGAGATCATGCGACTCTTCATTGCGCGCGAAGCACTTGATCCGCATCTGAAAGTGGGCGGTGCTGTCTTCAACACCACGTTGCCGATGACGCAGCGCATGAAAGCGATGTTCGGCTCTGGCTCGTTCTACTCGCGCTGGTATCCGAAGCAGTACGCGCCCGCGAAAGCCGGCAATCTCGACCGCTTGCATGCCGACCTGCGCCAGTACGTGACCTACGGCGCATCGACGAGCAAGAAGCTCGCACGCAGCCTCTTCCACGCGATGATGCGCTTCGGTCCGAAGCTCGACCGCGAACAGCTGTTGCTCGGCCGCTTCTGCGGTGTCGCGGCGGAGCTATTCGCGATGAGCGCCACCTGCTCGTACGCGCAGCACATGATCAACAGCGGCAAGCCAGCCGACGAAATCCTCTCGCTCGTGCATTACTTCTGCCGCTCCGCGCAGATGCGCATCGATCACCACTTCGCCGGCACGACCAAAAACGCAGACCGGCGCGGCTACGATCTCGTGCAGGATATGCTCGCGGGTAAACACGAAGAGCTCCGTAGCGGAATTGTGTAGTCGCGCGTCGGAGCCGCGTCGGTTGACCAGCGAGAGCGCGACAGCTACGATCAACGGATGAGTATGCCGCCCGTGCTCACGGAGTCGGCCCGCACATCCTCGCGGAGCCAGTCAGTCCAGAGCAAACCGACCACGGACAACTATCAGCAGCGCGCGAATGAGGCGCTGGAGAAGCTCGAACGCCACATCCTGATGGATGGTTTCCGGATCGTGTTCGATCTGGAGAAGAGCCGCGGCTCATACATCCACGATGCCGCGACTGGCCAGCGATTGATCGACTTCTACGGCTTCTTCGGATCGGTGCCGGTCGGGTTCAATCATCCGCAGTTCGACGATCCGGCGGTGCAGGAGGAGTTGCTGGCGGCGTCGCGCACGAAGGTGGCGAACTCGGACGTTTACTCGGAGCAGTATTCCGAATTCGTCGAGACGTTCACGCGCGTCGCCGGTCTGCCGCCGCTGGAGCGTTACCTGTTCATCGAGGGCGGCGCGCCCGCGATCGAGAATTGCCTTAAGGCGGCAATGGATTGGAAGGTGCGCAAAAACATGGCGGCAGGTCGCGGCGAGCGCGGCACCCAGATTATGCATTTCCGTCGCGCATTCCATGGGCGGAGCGGCTACACGATGAGCCTCACGAACACCGATCCGACGAAGACGGATCTGTTCGCGAAGTTCGATTGGCCGCGTGTTTCCAATCCGTCGATCGACTTCTCGTTAGGCGAAGAGGAGCGCGAGCGCGACGTGGCGGCGCGCGAGCAGCAGTCGGAAGCGGAAATCCGCAAGTTCATCGCGGAACGCGGTGACGACATCGCCGCGATCATCATCGAGCCAATCCAGGGAGAAGGCGGCGATAATCATTTCCGCCGCGAATGGCTGCAGAAGCTCCGCGAAATCTGCGACGCGAACGACATGCTGCTGATCTTCGACGAGGTGCAGACGGGTCTCGGCACGACGGGACAGGTCTGGTGCTCTCAGCATTTCGGCGTCAAACCCGACCTGATGGCGTTCGGCAAAAAGGTGCAGATCTGCGGCGTGATGGCCGGTCCGCGCCTGGACGAGGTGGAGAACAACGCGTTCCGCGTGCCGAGCCGGTTGAACTCGACGTGGGGCGGTAATTTCACCGACATGGTGCGCGCGAAGCATTACTTGCGCATCATCGAGGAAGAGAACCTCGTCGAGAACGCGCGCGTAATGGGCGAACGCATCGTCAATGGACTTCGTGAGCTCGCAGCCGAATGCCCGACGATCAGCGCCGTGCGCGGCCGCGGGCTCTTCATCGCCTTCGATCTGCCGGATGGCAAGATGCGCGATCAGGTTTGGAAGGAACTCTACAATCGCGGCTTGCTCGTCTTGAAGTCGGGTGAGCGTGCAATCCGCTTCCGTCCGGCGCTCGATATCACGGCTGAAGTCGTCGACGAAGCTATGGAAATCTTGCGCCAGGAAAGCCGGCGGCTGTGTCGATGATTGCGAGAAGCGCGTCA
>DATHXZ010000244.1:0-2030 GCA_035459405.1 Chthoniobacterales bacterium | reverse complement strand
GGGTCAGAGCTAAGTATTGACACTGCTAAGTTCGCCCAGCGCTATACCCATAGCGTTCGATCAAACGTGCGATACTGGATCGCTTCGCTCACATGCTCGGTTGTGATCTCGTCTGCGCCGGCGAGATCAGCCACCGTGCGCGACACCTTGAGTATGCGATCGTATGCGCGCGCGCTGAGATTCAGTTCCGTCATCGCAACGCGAATCAGCTCCTGGGATTCATCGCTCAACGCGCAATACTGCTTGATGTGGCGCGCCGTCATGCGCGCGTTGCAGTTCGTCTTCGCATCGGAACGAAAGCGTGCCTGCTGCCGTTCGCGCGCTGCGACCACGCGGTCGCGGACCGCCGTCGAGCTCTCCTCGGAGCGCGTGCTCGAGATGTCACGGTATTCGACCGCAGGCACTTCGATGTGCAGATCAATGCGATCGAGCAGCGGCCCCGAGATGCGCTGCCGGTACCGCTGCACCTGCACAGGACTGCAACGGCACTCGCGCTTCAAATCGCCGAAATAGCCGCACGGGCACGGATTCATCGCCGCAACGAGCATGAACTCTGACGGGAAAGTCAGGCTTCCCGCGGCGCGTGAGATGGTGACCTTGCCGTCCTCGAGCGGCTGACGCATCACTTCGAGCGTGGAGCGTTTGAACTCCGGTAGCTCGTCGAGAAACAAGACGCCATGATGCGCGAGGCTCACCTCTCCAGGCGTCGGCGTGGCCGAGCCGCCTAACAAGCCAACGTCCGAGATCGTGTGATGCGGCGAGCGAAACGGCCGCGTCGATACGAACGCCTGCTCGCCATTCAACATCCCCGCAATGCTGTGGATCTTTGTGCTCTCGATTGCTTCCTCGAGCGACATGGGCGGGATGATGGTGGCGATGCGTTTGGAGAGCATCGACTTGCCCGACCCAGGCGGGCCGATCATCAAGAGATTGTGACCACCGGCGACTGCGACCTCGATCGCGCGCTTGACGTGCCCCTGGCCTTTCACGTCGCTGAAGTCGACGTCGAAGCTTTGATGGTTGGCGAAAAACTCCGTGAGATCACCGCGCGTCGGCTGCAGTGTGCGTTGCCCGCGGATGAACTCGAACGTCTCCCGCAGATTTTGCACGCCGTAGACTTCGATGCCTTCCACCATCGCTGCCTCGCGCGCGTTCGCTTCCGGCACAATCAGCGCCTTCTTCCCGCGCCGCCGCGCCTCGATCGCAATTGGCAGCACGCCGCGCACGGATCGCACCGCGCCACTCAACGCCAGCTCGCCGACGAAGCTGTATTGCTCGATCCCCGGAGTCTCCAGGTCCTCGTCACTTGCCGCTACCATCCCGAGCGCGATCGGCAAGTCGAAGCTCGGACCTTCTTTTTTGATGTCGGCTGGCGCGAGGTTGATCGTCGTGCGGCCACGCGGCCAGAAGTAGCCGCTGTTCTGGATCGCCGTGGTAACGCGATCCTGGCTTTCCTTCACCGCGGTGTCCGGCAGCCCCACAATGATGATCTTTGGATCGCCACGCCCGGCGTTCACCTCGATCTCTACCTCGTACGCGTCTACTCCATAGACTGCAGCCGAGTAGATCTTTGCCAGCATGCGGCGTTCAGGTTCGCAGAGAACCCGCGAGGCGAAAAGGTGCAAAAATGACTGACAAGAAGAGTGCACGGCGGAACGCTGGGCCGGTTGCATGGCACCCGCCTCTCCTGCAAGCCGCTACATTGTCATCCAGCTCATCCTGCCGCACTTCACTTCGCAAACTGCTCCTCTTCCGCCCCCGGTGGGCTCATGGAAGGGCCAGCCGCGGCAGCGTTGATCTAATTGTTCAACGCAGAGGGTGTGACCCCCAGCTCTGCCCCCAGGCTCTCGTACCTTCCGTCTTCCGATCGGACGGTAAGACCTAGGATTGGCAGATCTGCGCCTGTGCGGCGCGCAATTCCAAGCTGCGGGTCCGCAGCGCCTCTTCGAAGGCGGAGCGCTGATTATCGAGTTGCTGATGCAGGCGACGAGTCTCCAGCAGATTCCGGATGCGGAGCAGGACCTCGAGAT
>DATHXZ010000243.1:0-9906 GCA_035459405.1 Chthoniobacterales bacterium | reverse complement strand
TGCCTTTCGTCATCACCTGCTCCATCAACTGCGATGCCATGAAAGCTGAACCGGGATCCAGCGCCTGATTCGACACGTGAGCGGCGCGATAGATCGGGTTGTTATCGGCGTCGTCGATGCGCTCGATGATGTATGCCTGCTTCCGCGTGCCGACGTTCGGGAACACGGTGTAGGCGGCCGTCAGATCCTTCAGGTTCGTCTCGAACGACCCGAGATAGATGGCCGGGCCCGCCGGAATATTCTCGCCAAGACCGAGAGAAATGGCGGCGCGCTGCACCTCATCGGGACCGGCAAAGTCACCGATTCGCACGCTCATCGTGTTGCGCGAGTGCACCAGCCCGTACGACGCCGGTTGAATGCCGCTGTAGGTATTGTCGGAGTTGCCCGGCGTCCAGTTTCCCGCTCCCCGGATCTCGCCCGGCTGGATTGGCCCATCGCTGATCGCTGCTCCTGGGAGCAACCCGCGTGAGAATGCCAGCGCATAGACGAACGGCTTGAACGAAGAGCCGACCTGCCGATTCGCCGGCGCGAGCGCGCGGTTAAATTTGCTGTCGCCGTAATCTCGCCCACCAACCAGCGCGCGGATTCCTCCGCTCTTGTTGTCGATCACCACCACCGCACCCTGCAGGTACGGCATCGACGAATCCTCGCCGTGCTCCGGCGCGCGATATTCGGCCTTCGTCGGGTGCTTGAAATTCCCCTGCCGCTCGACCTTGCTCAGGTGGGACTCGAGCGCGTCGGTCGCCGCGTTCTGCACATTCGGATCGAGCGTGGTGTAAATGTGGAGCCCGCCGAAATCGATCTGCTCGGGCGTGAGGAGCACGTTGAGGTCACGCTGGACGGCGTCCATCGCGTAGTTCTCCTGGATTTGGGCGAGGCGCTTCGGATTGGAAGTGATCTTCGCCGCCTTCGCCTGCTGCGCTTGCGTCGCAGTGATCTTCTTCAGCTCCAGCATGCGATCGAGCACGATGTTGCGCTCGTGAGCTGCGCCCTCGGGATTCCGGAGTGGCGAGAAGCGGTTCGGGCTGCGGATTAGGCCGGCCAAGACAGCAGCCTCCGAGAGATTCAGCTTCGACGCGTTCTTACCGAAGTAGGCTTGCGACGCAGTCTCAATCCCGTAGCAACCAGACCCGAAGTAGATGCGATTGATGTAGAGCTCGAGGATTTGCTCCTTCGTAAACTCCCGCTCAATCCGCAACGCCACCATCGCCTCGAGCGCTTTGCGCCGCAGGGTGCGACCGCCGAGCGGCAGGCTGTTGCGCGCGAGCTGCTGCGTAATCGTGCTGGCACCTTCCTTGACCGAGCCGCTTGTGAAATTCTCGACCAGCGCGCGGATGATGCCACGGATGTCGACGCCACCGTGTTTGTAAAACCGCGTGTCCTCGCGCGTGAGTAGCGCATCGATGAAATGCGGGGACACTTCGGCGAGCGGCACGATGAGCCGGTTCGCACCTGCGAGGCGGCTGTAGATCTTCCCGTCCACGTCGTAGACAGTGTTGCGCTCGGGCATTTCGCCGACCTTCTTCAGGTCGAGCGCCTGCGCCCAGATGGCGAAAAACGTGACAACAGCGACCGCACTGCCAACTACGAGCAGCAGGAAAAACGCAAGCCAGCCAAGGCGGCGCCTGCCCTTCTTGCCCGAGCCGCCGCGACGAGTCGACGACACGCGGCGGGCGAAGAGTTTCATCGGCATAACATGTTCGGGCGTCGGCAGTATTTGACCGCCTCGACCGCGATTTTACTCACAATTCTCCAGACGCGCTTACAACGCGCCGAGCTTTGGCAATCTGGGATTGCTTAAAACCGCATCCGCACCGCACGTTCGTGCTGCTCGTTCGCGCACGGGGCATTGATCGGGACGGCAGGCTCTTCGCTGCTCGGGCGCACGAGCTGGTTCGCAACCAGATACTGCTCGACTTCTTCTCCGCTCACGTCAGCCACCATTTGGCCATTAACCTCCACGCACGGCGACAGCGGTTGGCCGCTCTTCGCTTCCATCTCCCAGCGGAATGCCGGGTTCTGGATGATGTCTTTCTCGGTGTAAGGAAGATTGTATTTCGCGAGCACCGCGCGCACGCCGGCGCTCCAGCCGCAATGAGTCTTCAGGTAAGCAGTGATTTGTGGCGTTTCCATTAAGCGCAACAGTAGCACGCGTGCGCGCTGTTTGCACCCCGGTGGCGGCCGAGTTGCGCGGAAGCTGCGCATCAGTATCGCCAGATAAATGAGCTTCACTCTGCAAATCGGCGCAAAAGCACCGAACTTCCACCTCCCGCCGACTGATGGAAGCCGGATTTCTCTGCGGACCCGGTGCTCGTGATCTTCTTCACGTGCAACACTGCCCATACGTAACCGGGTCCGACGAGGTAACACGGAGGACGGCCGAGAAGTTCGGATCACGCGGCGTGCAATTCGTCTCTATCAACTCCAACAGCAAGAACACGTACGCCGAAGACGACTTCCCGCACATGATCGAGCGGATGCGCGTGCATCATTTCCCATGGCTCTATCTCTACGATGAATTGCAGGAAGTTGCGCGTGCCTACGGAGCACTGAAGACGCCACACTTCTACGTCTTCGATCGGGAACGGAAGCTCATCTACACAGGGAGTGGCGTGGACAGCCCGCGCGATGCCTCACGCATCCGCGTCAACGATCTCGAGCGGGCGCTCTCGGAGCACCTCGACGCAAAGCCGATCAACGTGCCGTTGACGAACCCGATCGGCTGCAACGTGAAATGGGGAGGCAAAGACCGGCACTGGATGCCGGCCGAAGCGTGTGATCTCGTCTGACCGATGACACGATCGCGCCTCGAACCTCAGACCGGCACCGCCTTCGAGCTGAAAGCCGGACAAACCCTTCACGTCATCGACATCGAAGGCGAGCAAGTCGCCGATCTCACCGCCTTTGCACGTGCCGACACCTCGGAGTGGCTCTCGTCCGGCCGCAGTATCGATTACGCGAACACCATTTACCTGACCAAAGGTCACATCCTCTACTCGAACCGCAGCCGACCGATGTTCGCGATCGTCGATGACGACGTCGGGCGGCATGACTTCCTCCTCACGCCTTGCAGCCGCGAGACCTTCGAGATCATCTACAAGAAGGCCGAATACCATCCGAGCTGCTTCGAGAACCTGTGGCGCAATCTTGCCGCATTCGGCATCGCGCCCGATGCGATCCCCACCACGCTGAACATTTTCATGAACGTGGAGGTGGGGAGTGACGGCGCGCTCAACATCCTCCCGCCGCGCTCTCGAGCCGGTGACGCGATTGTTCTCCGCGCCGAGATGGATCTGATCGTCGGCCTCACCGCCTGCTCCGCCGAGATGTCGAACAACGGCAGCTTCAAGCCGATCGCGTACGAGATCTCCGATTGATGCTCGACGCGTTGCGGAGTCGCAACTTCGGCGTAACGCTTCGGCTCGCAGCGATGAATCCGGACAAACTCTTCGATTACCTCGACGGCAAGCTCTCGCCTGCTGACCGCACAGCGCTCGAGGAGAAGCTCATGTCCGATTCGCAGCTGCGGAAGCAGTTCAACATCGCGCGTGAGATCCACCGCAGTGGCCGCGATTCTCGCGAAGTGATCGTGCAAACTGATGACCCCTCGGAGATGGAACGCCGCGGCAAATTAGGGCGACGAATCGCCACCGCTGCCATCGTTCTCGTTTTCCTCAACGTCGCGGCCGGCCTCGCGGTGATCGCAGGCAAGAACTGGAAGTCGAAGCCGAGCCCGAAAGAGGCGGACATCCGGCAGCAACTTGAGGCCTCGTTAGGCGCCGCGGCTCAGAACGCGATGCCGGCTCCGTCGTTCTCCGAGGCGGAAATGACCGTGACGGCGCCGCGCGCACAGTGGGATCACATCGCCGACACGATTGCCGGAGGCGCGACAGCTTTCGGCGGCTCAGCGGCTAAAGGATTGCCGGACGACAATCTGATGAGTGTGATGGTGGAGATTCCGGCGCATCGTGACGCTGAATTCCGACGCGCCGTGACCTCCGCTTCTACCATCACGCCGATGCCGGCGTTCGCACCTGCGGTGAAGAACGACGGACCAGGCGGTGGAGAAAAGGACGGACGAACGATCCTGCAGGTGCGCATCGCGGAAGCGGCGCGATGATCGCGGTCACGTTCGCGCTTCCTGCTGAAAGTTCGCACTTCATCAAGCTCCTCGACCGCAAGTCGCGCGGCAAAGGCGTCATGTCCGGCACCTTGCATGGCAAGCCGATTTATGTGCTGCATACCGGTGTAGGGGAGCGGGCAAGCCGGCAACGGATGACTGACTTCCTCAGCTGCCACGACCCAGCGTTCCTCGTCAGTTCGGGCTTCGCGGGCGCGCTAACCGATCGCCTTGAAGTTGGGGATGTGCTGCTGGCGCAGAATTACTCCTCAGCTGACGAGTTGGTGAGAGCGCGATCGCTGTTGCCGGATTCGTCGACGCATGTCGGCCAACTCTTCACTGCCGGACACGTCGTTGACTCGGCAGAGGCGCGTGCGGATGCCGCTCGCGATTCAGGCGCGCTCGCCGTCGATATGGAAACGCGTTTCATCGCAGAGGCTTGCCGCGAACGCGGCATTCCGATGCTTTCAGTCCGTGTGATCAGCGACACGCCTGCTGCCCCCCTGCCGCTGCCGCCGGAGGTCATGTTCGACGTTCAACGACAAAGGACACGATATTGCGCGCTGGCACTGCACGTCGCCACGGATCCGGGAGCCTTCTGGAGACTCAGCGGATTCCGGCTGCAGCTCGACCTCGCGCGGTCGGCTCTCGCCGATGCCGTCGAGGCTCTGATCACGCGCTCGTAGTCGCCGGCTCGACCTGGACGAGCACGTCAGCGATCCTCGGATCTTTCGCCTGAACCGCATGTTTCACCTGATGCGATCTCGTGGCCGGCCCGAACCGAGATCGCGCCGTCCACGCCGACATGCAGATCCACATACGAGTGGAGCCCGATTTTACGAATCAGACACTTCTCCACCTCGCTCACGCCTTCAACGGCAGCCGCAGCGTTCCGGATCGTGTCGCGTATCCCGCGGCGTGGAGCGGTGTCCATGATTTCGTGCACCGGCGGCCAGAGGAGACGGACACCGTTCACCGCGATCAACCCGCATGCGAAAAGGGTTGCCAGTCGTGTGCGCTCTCCCAAGCTGGTCCTCCGAACAACGCGACGGCGATTCGCACAGAGCTGCGAGTGAAGTCAGCGCGTCAGAGCGATGATGCCATGCGTCGGTCTCCGTGGCGGTACTCTCGTTCCGCCTGATCCGAAAATGACTGAGCGGTGAAGGAGCTCGTTCACGTCACGACAACGATCAAGACGGTCTAACGTGAACGGCGCCGGCGCGTGATGCGGCGTGACAATCTCGCGCGCGCTTTGCGCCGCGAGCGCGATCGCGGCGGCGTCATACCTCCGGCGACAATCGCTGCTGCGACAGGGTCCGCCTTTGCGTGCGCCTACCGGTGTGTTTCATCCGGCGCCGCGCAGCACACTCAAAGCACCCCAGATCACGACGAAACCCGCTATGCCGACGGTCGATTCGATACCGTCGGCGATCAGCACGCATGCGTTGCCGAGAACCTCGGCGACAATCTAGGCGATTGCGGGCGCGGCGTTGATCAACATCCCGAGCAGCGCGATCCGCGCGCCGCTTTGCAAATTGGTAGTCGACACGTGAGGATGCGCCGCGGGAGCCATCGATGAGCAAAACTATACGCGCCGCGGTTTACGAAACGCATGGAAATCCCACGGAAGTGCTGCGCGTCGTCGATCAGCCATGGCCGACTCCTGCACCAGGCGAAGTCGTGGTGCAGATGCGTGCCGCGCCACTGAATCCGGCGGACATCAACGCGATCGAAGGGAAGTATCCCGTGCGCCCGGCGCTCCCCGCCACTCCAGGGATGGAAGGCGCCGGAGTAGTCGTCGAGCTTCGGACGAACGCGCAAGGCGTCGCACTCGGCGATCAGGTCATCCTGCCGCACAACTTCGGCACGTGGCGCGAAGCGTGTGCGGTAGAGGCGGAGAAGCTGGTCGTCGCGCCGGCGGAGATCGACCCGTTCCAAGCCGCGATGTTGAAGGTCAACCCGATCACCGCGTGGCGCATGCTGCACGATTTCGTTCCGCTCGCGCGCGGCGACTGGTTCATCCAGAACGCGGCGAATTCAGGCGCCGGGCGCGCCGCCATCCAGATCGCGCGTGAGCTTGGCTATCGCAGCGTCAACGTCGTGCGACGTGCGGAGTTGGTGCCGGAGCTCGAGGCGGAGGGGGCAGACGTTGTGCTCGTCGAAGGCGAGCAGCTGCGCGACGAGGTCGCGGAGCGGACGCAACGCGCACCGATCCGGCTGGCGTTGAATGCAGTCGGTGGCGACAGCGCGGTTCAGCTCGCAAAGACACTCGCGCCGGAGGCGACAATGGTGACCTACGGCGCGATGAGCTTGCAGCCGCTGAAGATTCCCAATGGCATGCTGATCTTCAAGAATCTGCGCTTCACCGGATTCTGGGTGAACAAGTGGTATGACGCAGCGACGCCGCAGGAACGCGCCGAGACATTCGCGCCACTGTTCGAGATGGCGAAGCGCGGCCTGCTCCGGACGAAAGTGGAGAAGATCTACTCATTAGGGGATGCGAACGAAGCCGTCGCGCATGCAATGCGCGACAGGCGTGCCGGGAAGATCGTCTTTGAGATGGGCGTTACTTGACGTAGCGCACGTCAACACGGCGACACAGCGCCGTGGCTACAGCAGTCGTGGTAGCAGCGGCTGAGCCGCTGCAGCTGTAGCTGCCTCGCTATGTCGAGGCGTTTGTGCTTACATCGCGCCGAATGATGCCCGAGAAGCGCCGGACGCGCCGGACCAACCTCCCGGATCGTCCACATCGGCTCGATCTTCTCTTCTCGTCAGTTCGGCCGTTCTACTTCGTCACTTTCAATACTTACAAGCGTCGGCCGCTTCTAGCCCGTGACGAGCTTCACGCGCGATTTCGGCAGTTCTGCTTTCGTGCAGAAGAGCGCGATGTAGGCGTCGGCAGGTACGTGATCATGCCGGATCACGTCCATCTGTTCGTGGCGCTGCCGCCGACCGAGATCACGCTCTCAGATTGGATTCAGATGCTGAAGACTGTGCTGGGGGAAGGAACTGCCTGCTTCGGCTCGGGCAGCAAAAGCCGCACTGGCAGGAGGGGTTCTTCGAATCACGTGCTGCGGAGTAGCGAAAGCTACTCCGAGAATGGGAGTACGTGCGCGCGAATGCGGTGCGCGCGGGGCTCTGTGCGACGCCTGACGAGTGGCCGTATCAAGGGGAGATCGTGAGCATTCGCTACTAGCACGCGCGACACGTCGACACAGCGACGTGGCTACAGCGGCTTGGCCGCTGGGCTGTAGCCGCCTCGCTGTGTCGAGGCGAAACGCGGCGCTACGCTGTTGCGGTCGATCCGCCTGCCGACGAGACGCTAACTGCCCGCCTGCTGTTCCTGCGGCGCCGCTTCGCGCTTCGGCTGGCGCTTGAGGAGCGTGATCTGCTTGATGCGCGCGGAGTCGTTCGGGCTCCACGTCGCCACGTCCGGATCGTCTTTGAACGCGTTGTGCACGATGCGGCGCTCGTAGGAATTCATCGGCTCGAGTTGGAGCGAGCGGCCGCTGATCCTGACGCGCTCCGCGAGCTCGCGCACACGCTGCACGATCTTGTCTTCGCGCATAGAGCGGTAGTGCTCGCAATCGACGATCACCTTTTCGGCGTCGCGATCTTTCGCCTGAATCAGGCGATTGAGGAGGAACTGAATGGCTTCCAGCGTCTCGCCGTCACGGCCGACGATGCGCTTCGCCTCCTCCGTGTATATCTGGAGCGTGAGGTTGTCCGATTCGCCGCGCTGCTCGTCGATCTCGGCGACGAAACCGAGGTAGCCGAGCATAGTATCGAGTAATTCTTTCGGCCTCATCGTCGTTGTCCTTTCCTCGATTTCTTGGTTGGCACTGCTGGCGGAGCTGTTGCGAGAACCGGCAGCGGCTGCCGCTTGTTCACCCACAGCTGCAGAATCGTTAACAGGTTCTGCGTCGTGTAATATAAAGCAAGCGCAGCGGCGAAGTTGTAGCAGAAAACGAGGAAGATGATCGGCATGAACATCAGGACGCGGCGCTGCATCGGATCGCCCGTTTTCGGCGTCATCTGCATGAGCCAGACGTTGCTCGCGCCCATCAGGAGCGGGAGGAGGTTAACGGGAAAGTCGATCCCCGGAATCCGGAATATCTCGTCAGGCTGCGACAGGTCATCGACCCAGAGGAACGTCGCGTTTCGCAACTCGGCGACCTGCCCGAGCATGTTGAAGAGACCAAAGAAGATGGGGATCTGGATCATCATCGGCAGGCAGCCGCCCACCGGATTGACTCCCTGCTCCTTGTAGAGCTTCATCACCTCCTGGTTCATCCGGGTCGGGTCGTCCTTGTACTTGTCGCGCAACTCCTGAATCCTGGGCGAAAGAACCGCCATGCGCTGCATCGAGCGGTTCGCCCTATTCTGCAGCGGCCAGAGCACGGCCTTCACGCAGACGGTCAGCAAGACGATTGCGACGCCGTAATCGCGCACCCACCCGTGCAGCAGGTTCATGAAATTCAGCAGCGCCTCGCTGATGATCTTCAGGAGGGTGAAGTTCGAAAAATTCATGATCTCGGCTTCTTGATGCTCCAGCTTGGCGAGACGGCCGTAGAGCTTCGGGCCTGAGTAAATCTGGAAACGCAGCGTGTGCGTCTGGCCGGGCTGCACCTGAAAGCCAGGCATCCCCATCGCGCCTTCGATCCCGAGCAGCTTCTGGCCCGGCGGGGCGTTAACATCAAATGGGCGCGCCCAAACTTCGACCGCCTTTGCGCTCAGTGGCGTGATCAGCGTGGTGAAGAACTGGGTGCTGACCCCCGCCCAGTCCGCGCCGTTCGCAGGTTCGCGATAGAACGGCTGCGCGCCGCGCTTCTCCGTTCCGACGATGGGGTAGTGCTGCGGCGGGAACCAGTTGACGTCGATGCTCTTCGGATCGCCGTTCATCAGCCACACGAGGCGCGTGTAGGCCGTGATGTCGCTCGCGTGCATCGGTGCGGCCGCGCCGAGCGCGACGAAGTACGGTGGATGTATGTGCGGCTGTGCTCCGTCGTTACGAAATTCGACCTGCATCTCGGCGACGAAGGTGTCCTCCGGCTTTGCGTTCTGCGGCAGGGTGAAGCGCTTGCGGATCGTCACGCCCTGCGGAGTCGTGCGTTCAAATTGCACCGCGCCATCTGCCTGACGCGCCATCTGAAATTCAGGCAGCGTAGGCGTGTTCGGCTGCTCGATGAACGCGCCGATCGGGAGATGATCGCCGGCATTCAACACAACGTGGCCCGTGCCGTTTGCGGCGCGATGGTTCAGCAGGTCGGCTTCGCGAATGCCGCCGCCGCGGTTCGTTAGGCGAAGCTCAACGTCGGCATTGCGTAGCGCTTCTGTCTTTTCCTCGAACTCCGGCGTCGCTTCGACCGGGGTTGCCGCTGCAGGTTCAGCACCAGGTCCCGCTGGCACCGCCGCAGGCGCGGGCGAGGGCGTCGCCGTGGCAAGCTCAGGAGTAGGCGATGTAGCGACCTGCTGCGGGGCTGGCGCCGGCATGTGCGTCGCCATGTAGTACTGCCAGCCGATGAGCCCGAGAACGCAAAGCGTAACGGCAATCCATGCTTGTCTGTCCATAGGCGTGCGCTGAGCTCCGACTCAGACGCAATGAAGCTTGTGCCCCGCGTCCTGCGTGAGCGCCGGCGGAACGGGATCATGCCCCTGGCCGCCCCACGGATGACAACGCCCAAGCCGGCGCAAGCCGAGCCAGCCGCCGCGCAGAACGCCGTGTGTCTCGACGGCTTCGAGGAAGTACCGCGAGCACGTCGGGTCGAACCGGCAACCATTGCCCT
>DATHXZ010000242.1:0-11336 GCA_035459405.1 Chthoniobacterales bacterium | reverse complement strand
GTGTCTGTCGTCGGATACTCCTTTGCCAGCTGCGCCGCGATTGCGCTCAGGTCTTCCGCAGCCCGCTCGGGCGTCACGCCTGGTTTCAGCCGGCCAAGCACTGTCAAAGGTCTGCCCTTGCGATCCTGCAGGTACTTCGCGTTGAAGTGATTCACGACGGGTATCCAGTACTCCGGCCATTCAAATCGCTCCGTGCCGTGGAACCACGCCGGTGCGACGCCCACCACCGTGAAAGGATCTTTGCCGAGCCGCACCTCCGTCCCGACGACGCCGGGATCAGCGTTAAACGCGGTTCGCCAAAGACGATCGCTCAACACCATATAGGGCGCTGAATTCGGGCCGCGATCGTCCGCCGACTGGATCAGCCGACCTACCTGCGGCTGCGCTCCGAGGAACTCGAAATAGTTGGCCGTAATCGAATGGCCGGAGACATTCTTGACCGTGTGACTCCAGCGCAGCCGCCCGCTCGAAAATCCGTAATAGCCCGCCAGGTCGCTGAACGTGGTGTTTCGCTGGCGGTAATCTTCAAAAGCGGGATACGACGTAGTAAGCGCTTTGCCACTCGTCCATGGCTGGAGGCGAATCTGAAAGAGGTTGTGCGGCTCACTAACAGCCAGCGGTTGCAGCAGGACGCCGTTGATAACTCCGAAGACGACGATGTTTGCGCCGATCGTGAGCGTCAGAGTGAGGACTGCTGCGATCGTGAATGCGGGCGACTTCCGCAGTACGCGCAATGCATAACGAACATCCAGCAGCAGGTCGTTCATGTTGGCCCGGTGATCTTCACCGTGCAGCCATTTGATAACAATTGAGCGCTCGGATGTCACTCTCCCCTTCGCTCTCCTTTCCGTACCGGAATGCGAGGCGATCTCGGCCTGAGGCAGCTTTCGCTGCAGAAGTGCGCAGGTCGTCATTCGAATGCCACTCGCGAAAGCGAAATTACCCGCTATTCTCAAATCCGAGTTGCCGGCATAGCTCAGTGGTAGAGCAGCTGATTTGTAATCAGCAGGTCAGGAGTTCGAGCCTCCTAGCCGGCTTTAGCTATCGTTAGCAGTCGTTGCAAATCAGGCACTTACAACGTTTCCGGTGAATTGAGCATTCGCTGTGATTGGCTCTGATATGCTCCGTTTCGCGCACCGCGTGTAAGATCGGCGTGTAAGATTTCCGCTAGAATCGCGTCGTATCGAGCTTCTCGATGAATTCGTGGGTGCGATTGCCCGGCGTGCGCGGCGGGAACAGGTCCTGCACTGCGACCTTCAGTACTTCGGCCCAAATACAGCAGCGTCTTGTCATCGACATACGACAAACGCGCTTCGATCTCAATACGCCGCTGCGACTGGTGTCGAATCCTGCGAGCTGCAGTTTGGTTGCGACATCGGATTGCGACCGGCCGAGGGCGTAGCAGCGACGACGAACCTGCGGAAGACGTGGCGGATGTTAGATCTTGTTCCGATTGTTAATGCAAGGCGGTGATCAATCGCGAAGTGCCCGAGTTACACGTCGAAGCTACGCAACCTGCGCGAGGAGCTCCTTGCACTCGGCTGGTTCGACAGCCGACTCATCCATGTCGCGCGCCACGGGCAGGTTAATGCGAAACGTGGTCCCCACACCAGGCGTGCTCTCGATGTCGATTTGTCCCTCTTGCCGTTGCACGATCCCGAACACCATCGCCAATCCCAGGCCCGTGCCCTCGTCACCTTTGGTGGAGAAGAACGGATCGAGGCAGCGAGCGCGCACTTCGGGCGTCATCCCCATGCCGGTATCAGCTACTTCCAGAAGGACGCTGCCGGCAGCTTCGGAGGTGCGCAAGGTCACCGTGCCGCCATTCGGCATTGCATCTACGGCATTGAAAATGAGGTTCGTTATCATCTCACGCAACTCCGCTGGATTGCCGCGCATGACAGGGAGGTGCTGCAGCTCCACTTCGACAACGATTTCCGTGCCGCTGGGCCGGTTCGGATCTTTCCATTTCGGCTGTGTCATCAAGACAGCCAGATGCAGCACTTCCTTCAGATTCACGACTTGCGCTTCGGCTGTGGCCCTTGGCCGATAGAAGTCGCGTAACCGGCTGACTACTTCCGCTGCGTCGCGACCAGCAGTATTGATGATCCGGATAAATTCGAGGGTCTTCTCTCGATCTGTGAGAGCACGGCCGTCGCCCGTCAGCAGCATCTCACTGTAACCGATCACGGTCATCAGTGCGTTGCTGAAGTCATGCACCACCCCGCCAGCCATCTCCGCAAAGGCGCTGAGGCGTGCCTGGTTCAACATCTGGCGCTGTGCAGCTTTTAAATCGTCGAGTGCATGCTCCAGCTGTTGCGTCCGCTCAGACACGCGCTGTTCGAGGAGGCGGTTCTGCTCTTCGATCTGCTGCTGCAGCATCTGCCGCTCGAGAACGTTACGAATGCGAATGTTCGCCTCGGAAGGATCGAACGGTTTGGCGAGCAAATCCGTGGCGCCGTTCGCTAGGGCGCGTCGCTTGTTCGCGGGGGTGGCGTCCCCCGTGATGACGATGACCGGGAGGCGCGACGCTGCGCCGGAGCTCTTGCGCATTAATTGCAAGACGTCGAAACCGCTGACTTCGGGCATCGCGAGATCGAGCAGGAGCAGGTCGGGCGCGTAACTCTCGATCTTCTGCAGGATGTAGCGCGGATCGTTGATGCTCTCGAGATTCGTGAAGCCGAGCCGCTGGAGCACATTGCTGGCGAGGCAGGTGTTCGCCACGCTATCGTCCAGCATGAGAATGCGGGCCGCTCTGAGATTTGCCTCGTCCATGTCGGCTATCCCGCCGTGGCTGCGCTAGGCTAGTGCGCCGCCCACGAGTCTGCGCACGGACGCCAATAACACTTCCGGCATCACCGGCTTGGCCAGGAATGGCATACCGCCGGATTCGATCTCGCCTTCTCCGGCCTCACTTTTCGACAGCAAGCCGGTAAGGAAGAGAACAGGAACATCACGGAAGACGGGATCGCTCTTTATCTCGCGCGCCAGGTCGCCCCCACCCTTGTGCGGCATATCGACGTCCAGCAGCATGAGCTCCGGCCGGAACTGGCGAGCGACTGCGAGGGCGCGGCGTGAATCTTTCTCGGTGAGCACTTCGTACGAGCCGCTGTTCTCGAGGATCATGGCGGACAAGCGCGAAAGGTTCACATCGTCATCAACGATCAAGACGCGGGTTTTGGTCATGCGGCTTTCTTGAGCAGCAGCCATGCAGACAAGCAGTGCGGCGACTACGTATTCTGCTGCACGATCGGCAGCTGCCGAAATCGGTGTGGAACCTGTCGCGGCGGAATCCGTAGTGTTCGGGCGATTTCGATTCCGCACTCCCATCGCGCCCACGATACGAAGCGCTCCTTCGGCGCCCGGAGCCGGATTCCGAGACCCGAGCTGTGAAAATTACGGCGCAAGCAACGGCTGCGCCTTTTCATGGTTGATGCGTCTAACTGGGGCCGATCAGGGCGGTTGGGCCGAATCAATGTACGGAGGTCCGCTGCCTCCTCGCTATGAGAATCGGTCGCTGCTATGCGCGCGAAGCACAGAAGCTTCGCCGGTCGAGCGGGCGCCTTAACGCGCTCGTTCCGACGAACAAGCAACATCGCGGTCCGTCAGAGGCCACTCATTTGGCTCGGTCACAGGGCCGTGGCTGCTCAGCACGATATACTTTTTCAGGATTAATTTTCGCTGCCGCCAATATCGCGGCCGATTTCACATCTTTTCTCTATAGGGTCGACAGCTCATCCTGGTTCGCCCGCGTGTGCCTGGTGAAACGACACCTGAGTTTATCCACCCGGCGAACGGCCGCTCAGGCTCGTCGTGAAGGGCTGATCGATGCGGTTCGTCGCGCGAGATTGTGTTCGCCTGTCATTTTAGACGAGAGGAAGCCAACTCTTCAGCGCCCGGAGGTCGTCGCATGAAGGAGTCGCTTCAAGCGAAACCTCGCAAAACGGCGCCGCGCCGGAAGACGCCGAAACGGTCAAAACCGCCGCCGACGTTCGAAGCGCAGCTACTCGGCGCCGTCGGCCACGCGATTATCGCCGAAGACTTCTACGGCAACATCATCTATTGGAACAAAGCTGCCGAAGCGCTGTACGGCTGGCGTTCTGAGGAAGTCGTGGGCCGCAATGCGCGAGAAGTCGGCGGACCGAGCTTTTCAGAAGCCGAGGCACGAGAAATCATCGGGCTGCTGCGGCAGGGTGAGACGTGGTCGGGCCAGCTTCCATTGCAAAGGCGCGACGGCTCACCGTTTGTCGGCGCGGTCGCCAGCGCGCCTCTACGCAATGACCTTGGTGAGCTTACCGGCATCGCGACTTCTATCACCGACATCACGGCGCATAAGGACGCCGGGATCGCCAGTCGGCAGCTGTCGCTGAGCCTAGGGGAGGCGCAGCGGATTGCCAAACTCGGCAGTTGGGAGTGGAATCCGGAGACTGGCGAGATGCGTTGGTCCGAGCAGCTCTTCGCGATCTTCGAAGTGCCTGCTGATGTCGCGCCGAGTTTCGAAGTGTTCCGCGAGCGGGTCCATCCCGACGACCTGCCGCGCGTAGAGGAGGAACTCCGCGCGACTCTGGCTAGCGGCCGAACAGAGACGGGCTGCGATCACCGGCTTTTGCTGCCCGACGGAACCGTAAAGATGATCGAGGGCCGCGGCCGTGTGGTCCGCGATGCTGACGGCCGGCTGTTGCGTCTCATTGGGACGTGTCTTGACATCACCGAGGCGTGGATCGCGAACGAAGCGTTGCGCGCGAGCGAAGAACGTTTCCGGTCTCTGGTCGCCGTCACCGCCGCCGTCGTGTGGCATACCGACGCGTTGGGGCGGGAAAAAGAACCTACCCTCAAGTCGAACTTTACCGGAATCGCCGTGGAGGAGTTCACTAAACCTGATGGATGGATCGCGGCCATCCATCCGGATGACCGCGCGCGGGCCGCGACTGCATGGCGGAAGGCGGCGGACGGTGGGGTCTCGTATTCCTGCGAGTATCGGCTGCGGCGTCGTGATGGTGCCTGGCGGGATATGATCGCCCGTGGTGTGCCGGTCCGAAACAGCGACGGCACGATCCGCGAGTGGATCGGCACTTGCGTGGATGTAACGGAGCTGAAAGCCACGCAAGAAGCAGTCCGCTTCCAGGCGCAGCTGCTGGATACGACGCGCGAATCGATCATCGCGACGGATCCTGCGGGCAAGATCATCTACCTGAACCGTTTTGCGGCAACGCAGTTTCGAGTGGACGCGGAGGAGGCGATCGGCGCCGACATCATGGATGTGACGGTGCCGAACACATCTCGGGAGCAAGCTGAGGAGATCATGGAAACACTCCGGCGCGGAGAGACCTGGAGCGGCGAGTTTATCGCTGGCCGTCGCGACGGCAGCAAGTTCCCAATCCACGCGAGCAACACACCAGTCTACAACGAAAGTGGCGAGTTGATAGCCATCGTCGGGGTGGCGCGAGACATGAGTGAGTATCACGAGTCTCAGCGCGCGCTACGCGAGAGCGAGGAACGCTATCGCGCGACCTTTGACCAGGCTGCGGTCGGCGTTTGTCAGATCAGATTCGATGGTTCGTTCACACGCGTTAACTCCCGGCTCTGCGAGCTGTTCGGCTACACGGCGGATGAACTCCTCCACCTGAAGTTCAGTGATATCACGCATCCGGCCGACTTGGCGCACAGCTTGCAGTTAGTCGGCGAGCTCTCGCAAGAGCAGCGCGATTCCTTTGCAATCGATAAGCGGTATGTGCGCAAAGACGGCTCCGTGATCTGGGCTTTCTCGACGGTGTCGCTGATGCGCGACGAGGATGGGAAACCTCAAGTTTTCATCGCAGTGGTGGAGGACATCACGGTACGCAAAGAAGCGGAGGAGAAGCTCCGCTTTCAGGCGCAGATGCTGGACAGCGTCGGCGAAGCAGTGATCGCGACGGCGCCCGACGCGAGCGTGATTTACATGAATCGCTACGCGGAGTCGCTCTACGGCTGGTCAAAGGAAGAAGCGATCGGGCAGAATATCGTCCGGCTGCTGATGCCCGAAGGACCGGGCCGCGCGACAGCCGAAGAGCACCTCAAGAGCTTGCGCACCGGAACGAAAGCCGGCGGCGAGTATGTGCTGCGGCGGCGTGACGGGACAACCTTCCATGCCGTCGCGTCGGCCACTCCGATGCTCAGTGCAGATGGTACGGTCGAGGCAATCATCGGCGTGTCGAATGACGTCAGCGAGGCGAGGCGGGTTGGCGACCGGCTGCTACGTTCCGAACGACAGCTTCGTGCACTGACTGGCCGCGTGCAGAAGTCGATCGAGGAGGAACGGAGTCGGATCTCGCGCGAGATCCACGACGAGTTAGGGCAACTGCTGACCGGGTTAAAAATGGATTTGCGGTGGGTCAAGAACCGGCTGGAAACGGCGGGCGACGCCAGCCTGCAACCGATCGTCGATCGCATCGTGGCGGGAAGTGAATTGACCGACGGCGTCATCAGAGCAGTGCAGTCGATCGCCGCGGATTTGCGACCGGGTGTGCTGGACAAGCTTGGTCTAGCGTCTGCGCTGGAGTTCGAGGCGCGCCGGTTTCAAGAGCGGACCGGCATCGCGTGCACGGTGCAGCACCCGGCGAAGATGTCGCCTCTTTCCCCTGACGTCACGACGGCGCTGTTCCGGATCGCACAGGAATCGCTCACGAATGCAGCGAGGCACTCAGGTGCGACACTTGTAGAGGTGTTGCTGGAAGGGATCGGCGACGACGGCGTTCATCTTCGCGTCACCGATAACGGGCGTGGGATGAAAGAGGATGATCCGGTCGGGGAGAAGGCGCTCGGGCTGCTCGGCATCCGTGAGCGAGTCAACCTCCTCGAGGGCAAGGTCTCTCTTGGTTCTTCCGGCGGGCAGGGCATGACGGTGGATGTCGTCCTTTCGCGAAACGCAACGATCCGATGAACTCGAGCGCCATCCGCGTGCTGCTAGTCGATGATCACAAGATCCTTCGGCGCGGCTTGCGGGAGGTGATCGAGGAAGATTTTCCTGAAGCGGAATTCGGGGAAGCCGAGAACTCGCAAACGGCGCTGGAAAAAATTTATGCTGCGAAGTGGGACCTGGTCCTGCTGGATGTGAACATCCCCGGGCGCAGTGGCATGGACGTCCTCGTCGAGATCAAACAGACGCAGCCGGAAACCCCCGTGCTGGTGATCAGCGCCTATCCCGAGGAAGACTTCGCGATTCGCGCGTTGAAGCTGCGCGCCGCAGGCTATCTGACGAAGAACTGCGTGGCGGATGAGTTGAACGCCGCCGTGAGGAAGGCGTTGTCCGGAGGACGGTACGTGACCGCTTCGCTCGCGGAGAGACTTGCGGAGTCGATGGGCAGCGACCTCGCGACCGTGCCGCACGACCGGCTCTCGAACCGCGAGCTGCAAGTGCTGCGTCTTATCGCTGTCGGACGAAGCATCAAAGAGATCGCGTCCGAGCTTTCGCTCAGCGACAAGACAGTGAGTACGTATCGCCATCGCGTTGCCGAGAAGATGAGACTCAGCAGCAACGTCGAACTCACGCGTTACGCCCTGCAGCATCGGCTAGTCGAGTAGTTCGCAGCGCTTTTGTAAGTAAATTTCCTACGATGATCGCGCCGTTGCCTACGCGGCATCGGGCATTCGGCCATCTAGGCGGGGAACGCCAGCGGCTACAGAGTGGCGGCGTGGAAGAATCACTCGGCATCCAACTCTTGATCGCGGAAGATTCGGCGATCGTGCGCGAGCGTCTCATTTCGCTCGCGAGCGAATATCTCCAGCCACACGCGATCCAAACCGCTGCGACAGGCGCGGATGCAGTCGCCGCTTTCGACCGTAGCCGCCCAGACGCCGTGCTGCTCGATATCGGGCTTCCCGATATGAGTGGGCTTACGGTCCTCGAGCACATCCGGCGGCAAGGCGCCTCGACGGAGGTGATTGTCTTCACGAATTCAGGCAGCCCTGAAATGGTGGCGCGCTGCCATCTTTTGGGTGCGGATCATTTTGTCGATAAGGCACAGGATGTCGGTCCGGTCATCGAGCTCCTGCGGACGATTGCACAGCCACGCGAAAAGGAAGCTGCGGGGAATGGGGCGAGGCCAACGCTTTCTCCTCGCACAGACAAAGGTTTCATTCCGCCGGAGCGCAGCACTGCGAAGCCTGTCTCTCTCCTCCTCGTAGAAGACGACGCATCCCAGGCTTCTGCGCTCGTAAGATTACTCGAACGCAAGCTGCCGCGCGGTTCCACGATCGTACAGGCGAGATCACTTGTGCCTGCACTTGAGCTGATGACGGCCGATACCTTCCAGGTCGTTCTGCTCGACCTCGGGCTGCCGGATTGCGAGGGCGTCGGAGCGCTTGTGGCCGTCCGGCAGGCGAATGCGGATACCGCCATCATCGTCCTCACTGCGGACGACGACGAATCAACTGTGGAGTCCGCTATGGTCGCTGGCGCCGACGATTACTTCGTGAAAGGCGAACTCGCCGTCGCCGGATTGACCCGCGCCATCATCTACGCAGCCGAAGGGAAACGTTCCGAGCGAGCGCTCTCCGCCGCGCTTGAATCCCGGACGCGGATCATGGACTCATCCGTAGACGTCATTTGCACGTTGGACGCGGCGGGGCGCTTTGCAGAAGTCGGCGCGGCATCCGCGCGCATCTGGGGCTACGAACCAGCGGAGCTCGTTGGGCGAAATGCGAGAGAATGGGTCGCGGACGAGGATCTGTCGAAGACAGAGGCGTTCTTCACCACAGTGCGCAATGGCGAGACCGTCCGCGGATTCGAGCACCGCTTTGTGCGGAGTGACGGTGCCGCCGTGCCGATGATGTGGTCCGGCGCGTGGTCGGCGACGGATCGCTTGATGTATTGCGTTGCTCGAGACATCTCCGAGCTGAAACGCAATGAGGAAACGTTGCGCGCGACGGTCGAGTCCGCTCTCGATTGCATCATCACGATCGACGAAAGCGACACGATCCTGCAGTTCAACCCCGCCGCCGAGCAGACGTTTGGCTGGTCGAGGGCAGAGGCGGTAGGTCGAACATTGGTAGAGACCATCATTCCGCCGCAATCGCGGGCTGGCCACGCGCGCAGCATGGCGCGTTTGTTCGAGCCGGGGCCGTCGCCACTGTTGGGCAAGCGAATCGAGATCATGGCGATGCGGTCAGACGGCACCGAGTTCCCGGTCGAGCTATCGCTAATCCGGATCGGGGCCGAACGTCCGGCGCGGTTCACCGCTTTTCTGCGCGACATCAGCGGACGGGTGACCGCACGGCAAAAGCTGGAGGCACAGGAGGAGCAATACCGTGTGCTCTTCGAGATCAATCCGAATGCGATGTGGGTCTACGATCTCGAAAACCTGCACGTCCTGGCCGTGAACAACGCCGCCATCGCGCAGTACGGGTATTCCCGGGAAGAGTTTCACGGGTTGCCTCTAGCTGCTCAACGTCCGGCGGAGGAGCGCGACAGATTTGTCAAGGCGGCTCGCGCCGAAGGGCACGCCTCTGGTCCCGCGGGGACGTGGCGCCATTTGCGCAAAGACGGAACCGTTATCCTTGTCGACGTTTATTCGAGCCCCACGACGTTTGAAGGCCAGCCGGCGCAAATGGCGGTCCTTGTCGACATCACCGAGCAGAAGGCAGCCGAAGAAGAGATTGCCCGCCGTGGTCATCAGTTGGCGACCGAACGGGCGCGGCTCGTAGAGGCGCAGAGGGTGGCGAAGGTCGGCGACTGGCACGTCGACTTTTTGACGCAGACGCGAACCTGGTCCGCCGAGACGTGTCGGATTTTCGAAGTGGATCCGGATCAAGCCGACGTTTCACACGAGCGCTTCATGACCATGGTCCATCCTGAAGATCGCGCCGCGGTGGAGGCAGCGTCAGAGGCGTCGTTGACTCTACGTTCTTCATCCATGTTGAAGCATCGGCTGGTCATGCCGGACGGCCGGATCAAGTTCATCGAACAGCGCTGGCAGGTCGCCTACGACGAGAATGGAAAAGCGATCCATGCGACGGGCACGGTGCAGGATATTACCGAACGCGAGGAGGCGCAGGAGGTACTCCGACGCAGCGAGCGGAACCTGGCGCTCGCGCAAATTGTCTCTCACACCGGCAGTTGGGAGATCGTCCTGGACCCGACGATCGCGGCAGGCGATCGAGACCTGCACTGGTCCGACGAGGAATTCCGCATCTTCGGGTTTGAGCCCGGCGCAGTACAGGCCACGCAAGCGCTGTTCTCCAGCCTCGTGCACGCGGACGATCGGGAGCGTGTCGGCGCCGCCTTCGCGGCTGCGTTTCGAAGCGGCGAACCCTATGAGATCGAGCATCGGATCCTGTGGCCGGATGGTACACAGCGCCATGTCCATGAACGGGCCGAGTTCGTGTCCGATGAGGAGACCGGCGCGGTCGTCCGGATCATCGGGACCACGCAGGATATCACCGACCGCAAGCAGGCGGAACAGACGCTGCTCGAGCAGGCAGAGATGTTAAACCTCGCGCATGATGCCATTGTCGTGGGGCGTTGCGAGGATCGCGTCATCACCTTCTGGAACAAAGGAGCGGAGCACCTCTATGGGTGGAGCGCTGCGGAAGTGATCGGGCAGCGAATCGATGAGCTCCTCTACCCTGACGGTGAGCAGTACGACGAGGTCACGCAGGCGGTAGACGCGCGCGGCGGCTTTCGCGGCGAACTGGATCAGATCGCGAAGGATGGACGCAAACTCGTGGTGAGCGCGCGCGCTAACAAAGTCGGAACGACATCTGGCGCTCCAACCTCAATCTTGATCATTCAGAGCGATATCACGGAGCACAAGAAGCTCGAGCAGCAGTTCCTCCGGGCGCAGCGGCTGGAGAGCATCGGAACGCTGGCGAGTGGTGTGGCGCACGATTTGAACAACGTTCTCGCACCGATCCTGATGTCGGTGCCACTTCTGCGCGACGATCTCCCGCCGGCGCTCAAAGGGAAGATTGTAGACACGATCGAGAAGAGTGCGGAACGCGGCGCGCAGATCGTGAGGCAAGTCCTCACCTTCGCCCGAGGCGTCGAAGGCGAGCGGCTGCTGATCGACCCATCTCACCTCATCAAAGAGATGGCTCAAATCGTAGAAGAGACATTTCCGAAGACGCTCGAAGTCACGACACGGTACCCTGACGATCTCGCACTCGTCGAAGGCGACCCGACGCAGCTGCACCAGGTGCTCCTCAATCTCGCGGTCAACGCACGTGATGCCATGCCTTCGGGCGGCAGGCTCATCCTCGCGGCCGAGAATTTCGACGTGGACGAGCATTACGCCGCGATGACGCCCGGCACCAAGCCGGGGCCGCACGTCATGATCACCGTCAGTGATACCGGGACCGGC
>DATHXZ010000241.1:0-11567 GCA_035459405.1 Chthoniobacterales bacterium | reverse complement strand
CACCTGCGCCGCAACCCGGCGGGCGCGACGTTAAGCGAGCTGCGGCAGGCGCTCGGCAGCACCCGCCGCGTGATGGTGCCGTTGCTGGAGCGCCTGGATCGGGATGGCCTAACGATTCGTAACGGAGACCGACGCCGGCTTGGTTAGTTCGGTTCTGCCCCGCGATTCCTGCGCAGTTTACCGCTGCGAAGCGAAGACGCCGTCCGGATCGCAGCCGCTGCTTCGCCGGCGTGAACCCAGGCGAAGCGGCTCACGAATGCTCCGAGCAGGAACGCAATTGCGGACGCGGGCACGAGTCCGGTGAATCGCAGGATTAATGCGAGCGGCCCAGTGAGAAATTCGTCGATGCGCATCTCCCAGCCGGTGCGGCCTTCGTGCAACGCGCGATCGGCGGCACCGTGTTTGCTTGTCTCCAGCACGATCCAGAGAATGGTTTCGACCGCAGCGAAGGCTCGTCGATGGCCGAGGCGCATCCGGTCAGGTTCCGCTGGGTGACGATCGGGATGCAATCGGCGCGCGCGAGATCTTGTTGCGCGGTCGTCGCTCCGCCCCGGCCGAAGGAGATGCCCAGACCGGGCACCGTGCTGCTATGTCATATCCCGGCGTGGTTCGACACGCACACCGTGCCCAGGCCTCCGGTAAACAGCTTCTTGATCAGGTAATTCTCGTCATTGTCGAGCGTCGCACCGCCGAGATGGCAAATGCCCGTGGTGTGATCGACGGCGAGCCGTTCTTCTCCCGCACGAACCGTCCGCTGTCGCGAATCCCACACGCGCGCGACCACCATGTCCATCGTGCGATCGAGCGACATCTTCGTCCAAGCCTTCGCGAACGGCGCGCGATATTTCACCGAGGCCGCTCATCGGCAGGGGAAACTCGAAAGGATTCGCGAGCGAGGCAGCAGCGCAAAGAAGTCCGCGGTGAAGAAGGCGAGGCCAAAGTGGGAATCCTGGTGATAGTAAGCTTTGCCCCCTTGTGCCCAGCTGGTTCTTTGCCCAGCAGCATTACAGCGTGTCAGTATTTCCAGCGGTTACCCGTCAGCGCGAAGCTTCGGAAGGCCATCGGGGAAAGAACCTGGCCAGCGCATTGCCGCCGTGAACGAGCGGCTCTCGTACAATAGGCCCCGATGAGACTTCAGAGCGACGCATTGGAGATGCCAGCTATGGCGCGATTCCGAGTTTCTTTTCAATTTCCCTACCTTCCAGGCGTGCTTCCGCCCAGGTCATCGGGAACAAATAAATGTCGCCGCTTTCTTCTGCTTCGGTGATCCTTGATAGCGCCGTGCGGATGATTCTTTTCTGCAACTCCTTGTGAAATGGCACTCCGAAGTGGTGGCCCATCATAAACGGCAGGAACACGGCGCGCGGCGGCTTGATGTGTTCGGTGACATCTAGCGAGACGGATAATGAAACCGTCGGAACTCCCCTTTTTTCTAGTGCCCGCTGAACCAGCGAGATGCTCTGATGGCAGATGGGTCAGGCCGGCGCCAGCAACGCAACGTCTGGGTTCTCCGCCTCCACCGCATCGGCGAGATCTTCCGCCAGCGTCCGCTCCAATCTCTCCGGGTCCATGTTGTAACCGATGAAGGAATAGAAGTTCTTCGTTAGGCTACCGATGACCCGTTCGTTAGTCAGCTCCTGTAGGCGCTCGATTGGGAAGATCACATTCAAATCGCGATTCGCGCCGGAGGTCGGATATTTCAACTGGTGAATCTCCAGCTCCGCCGGCTTCGAATCGGACGGAACCCGCCGGAAAGTGTAATCACCCACCGGATGCACCGTGTCGAAGGGCAACGTCCCCTTCGGCTGAACTCCGGCCGTACTGATAAAAGCCAGACGCGCCTCGCCTAACGGTTTGGACAACTTCGCCAATGGCACGAAATCCGTTTTCGTCATCATCGAGCCGGGATAACGCTCGTTGACCGTTTCCCACAAACCGGGCCGAAGCTGCTTTTCTTTAGAGATTGCCATCGTGTATCCACTCTCCCGAGCGCCCGACAAAATAAAAGTGCAAATGAAAGAAAAGGTGTGCGAGCGTCGCCGTGTCCTTCTCTGCCAAAGTTTGCAGAATGAATTCGCGATCCGTGGCTGGGATTTCCAGCATCGGCTTTAGCGCTTCGATCCACGCCTTGTTGATTTCCTTTGCGCCGCGCTCCTCATTTCCGTCCCCGAAATGAAGCCGGACATAACGAATCAGTTTTTCCGAATCACCCTCTTTTATCGCGTCTTTTAAATAGGCGAGAGACATTGATCTTATCCGGGCAAATACTGCACCAAACTGTTCGAGTGACTCCTCGAAAGCACCGCTAAGCGTCTTCTGAGACCCCTTGCGCGTCGCCGCACTATAGGGTTCTCGATCCTCTGCGTCACGAGGCTTTTTGGTCTTAGGGCTCCAGCGAATACCAGAAGGAGCGGCAAGAAGCTCGACATGGGTAAAGGTTACGTCCGCTTCAAATCGTTGGAGGGCCTGGCTCTTGACGTGGTCGGCCGCACCGTCGCACCAGCGAGCTGCCGCTCTCGCGCTCGCATCACGATCGCTCCAAAAAGCGCCTGATGTTCCCACCGATCACTCTCGCCGATGTAGATCCGCAGCAGCATTGCCTCTTCGGGCGTCGTCATACGATTTGCTTAGCATTGAAGAGCACGCACACCCCAGCCAGACCGCGACCAGGCACAGTACGAACGATGCGATCGAGTTCGCACCTGCGCGTGCCCATTCGCCATTCTGGGCGAGCGCGAAGGTCTGCAAGCTGAATGACGAGAACGTCGTGTAGCCGCCACAAACTCCGATCATCAAAAATTCGCGAAACGACGTGCGCAATTAGGCTGCACCGCGGTAGCCGTAAGTGTTGGCAACGGGAAACGGAATAATCGCGTTTGCCTGGAACGCGCGCTCCGCATTCGCCCGCAGTCCCGAGAGCGGCGCTGGGGTAGCTCGTCATCCGGAATAGAGCGCCCACGTTGCCCCTCACAATCGGTCAATGCGATGGAAGATTATCCTGCTCGCTGCGTGCGCGCATCTCTCGTGGGGTATCGGCGCGGGCGCGTTTCCGCTCGTGGGCGTGTACCAGGGCCAGCCGATCCGGAATGTGCCGGATCCGGCGATCATCGCAGTCCCGAGGTCACCCGCGCGCACCGATTACTACATGTATGGGACCAATGCTTCCCTCAACGAGACGGACCGCGGGCCGCGAGGCGAATTCATCGTTCACCTGCTGCCGATTTTTCATTCGACCGATCTCATCCACTGGAACCTGGTGGGCGATGTCTTCCGGGAACGCCCGAGATGGATGGACCGGGCGAAACTGATCGCTCCGGACATCCAGTTCCATCGCGGGAAGTATTTCGTCTACTACACGGCCGTATCTGAGGACGAGAACTTCCGGACCTTGAACGGTGGCGCCATCGGTGTGGCCACGAGCGACAGTCCGACCGGCCCATGGCGCGACAACGGCAAGCCGGTGGTCGAGATGCAGAAAGGGCGCTGGGTTTACGATCCGTTCGTGATTGCGGATGATGCCGCCGGCGCGGGTGGGCAGCGTTACCTTTTCTACGGCAGCTACGTCGGCGGGCTTTTCGCGCGCAAACTTTCGGCCGATGGGCTGCGGACGGACGCGGCGAGCGAGGTGCGGATTGCGTTGCCGGATCGCTACGAGGGCGCATACATCCGCAAGCGGGACGGCTTCTTCTATCTGTTCGTTTCCTCGGCGAACTGTTGCAATGTCGGGCTGACCGGTTACAGCGTGCTCGTCGGCCGATCGCGCAATTTGCTCGGGCCGTACGTCGATCGCACGGGCGCGTCGTTTCTCGACAGCCGGGCGGGCGGAACACCGGTGGCGACGCAGAATGGCAACCGCTGGATCGGCCCCGGCCATAACTCAATCGTCACCGATCACGCGGGGCAGGATTGGTTCCTCTATGCCGCGGTGGATCGGGCCGAGCCGAACTTCCAGGGCACCGGCCTAACGAAACGTCCGCCCATGCTCGACCCGCTCGATTGGGTGGATGGCTGGCCGGTTTTGCGCGGCGGCGCCGGGCCTTCAGAGAAGATGTCGAGCAGACCGGCCGCGCAGCCTGGCCAGAGAAGCGAACACAGCCTAGTGCTCGCGGCGTCGGACAGGCCGGGCGATCCTCTGCCGGCGTTCTCACGTGAGTTCAACCGCGGCGAATCGCTCGGCACCTGGGCGCAGAACCGCGTCCCAGCACGCGCGACGTTCGGGTTGACCCCGAACGGCAGGTTCTTCTTCGAGACGCAGCCGCGGGACCTTTATGCCGATCGCAATACCGCCTCCGTACTGGCCAATCCAGCGCCGCCGGGCGATTACGTCGTCGAAACGAAACTGAACTTCGCCGTGCCCGCCGATTTCTCCAATTACGATGATGTGCAAGCTGGGCTGGTGATCTACGGCGACGATGATCGCTACATCAAGCTGGTTCATCTGGCCCTGAACAGCACGCGGCAGATCGAATTCTCAAAAGAGATTCCGGCGTGGCCGCGTTTTGGCAGCATCCTGCTCAGCCCGCCCGCTGATACGACGTGGCTGCGGATCGTGAAGCGCGCTGGCCCGTCACGCGGCCAGGAGCGGTACACGGCCTACACCACCACGCAGAGCGATCCCGCCGGCGCGCCGATCAACTGGATTCGCGGCGGCACTTGGACGCATTCATTAGGCCCGCGTGCGCGGATCGGCTTGATCGCGATGAGTGGCACAGGCTTCACGGCGGAGTTCGATTACCTTCGCGTCTCGAAAGCGGAACCGCTCTCCGCGCCTTCAGTGGAATAAGCTTCAGCGCTGCCGTTTCTCGCGGCTGAAACGTTAACCAGTTTGGCAACAGCAGCTTTCGGCCTCAGTGCAGAGCCGAAGGACCGGGTTTCAGGTTGTGATTCCGTAGCCCGGCCTGTGCCGCCGCCGGCCGCTTTCCTGAGCGAAGTGTGATCACCGCGGAACCTCGAATCCCGTCGTTGGCGAACAGCGCAATTGTATCAGCAACGGGAGCGGCTCTTGCGTTCGCCGTTAGTCGCTCGCTCCTCGACGGGGCCGCCGCTGAGTGGCACATGAAACTTCCGCACAAACGCGGCAATGCTCCATGTGGTGGCCGTGTTTCTCGCATTCCGCGCCGCAGCTTTCTCACGATTGGATGCACGCGCGCAGCTGCGCTCCGGCGAGCTTGAAGTCGGTGCGTGTGAAGCGCGACATGATCCGCGTGGTCGCCAGGCACACGTCGCCGCAATCGTTGCAATCGCTGATGCTGCCCGCCAGGCGTGCGCTCGTTGCCCGCGCTGACGCGCGATTCTTTGTTCATGAGCAACTCAATCTTCCTGCGCTCGTCGCGGCGTTGGGCCTCCGCACACACGATCGTTCTGCCGTATCCGCGCCCTGAAAGGGTGCTGGCTCGCTTGGCTCAGCTGACCGAAGAGTCCCCCCGCTTTATCCCCCCTGCGGATGTTACTTCAGCCCACTGCTGTCTGAGTGAGTCCGATTAGCTGAGCGGACGGCTGTATCAGTACCGGCGAGCTCGGCATCGCGCCGTACAAGGCGCTGCGCGTCAGCTGCATCGCCTGGGCGGCTATAACGGTGAGGGACTCGCGGATAACACCTCCGTGAACGCTGCGCGAAAGGCGTCGACACTCTGCGCTCCGGTGATCGTGTAGGTGTCGTTGATGATGAAAGTAGGAACGCCTGAAATTCCGCTCCGTTGAGCATTCCTCGCTGCACGCTCGACTTCGCTTGTGCCTTCGTCGGTTTCGAGAAAGCTGCGCGCGGCTGCTTGAGGAAGGTTGCAGAACTCGGCAATGCGGAGGAGCGTTTCGCGGTCGCCGACGTCGCTCCCTTCGACGAAGTAGGCGCGGAATAGTTGCTCGACGACTTCGTCTTGCCTGCCCCTTTGTCCCGCAAACCGGATGAGTCGATGCGCGTCGAAGGTGTTCGGCGTTCTCTTCATCGCGTCAAAGTTGAAGGTGATTCCCTCCCCAGCGCCGGCATCAGCAACGCGAGCGTCCATCGCTTGCGATTCAGCCCAACTGCCAAATTTCGCGATGCGATAAGCCTTTCGATACATACCTTCCCGCGGCATCTGCGGGTTCAATTCGAACGGTTGCCAGCTAACCTTCGAAGTCACATTACGGTTGAGCGCGAGCAGCGCTTTTTCAAATCGTCGTTTTCCGATGTAGCACCACGGACACACCACGTCCGAGACGATGCTGACGCTCAACTGTGTCATTTCATCGCGAGTTCGCACGGGATCGAATTCCATGGCGCGGCGGTCGTTGTGAGGTCCGCGTTGAGGGACCACCCGCCCAGAAGATCAGCTGCCAGGAGCCCTCGGCGCATGCGACGCAGGATACGTTCTCGACCGCAAACACGGAAAGCGTACATTGCAGGCCTGCTCGCCGTCAGCTGCATCGCCTGATTAGGCGCTGGTGGTTCAATCAGAAAGAGTATGAGTGGCGTGAGTTACTGTCGCTCCCGCTCGGAGCGCTGCTGCCACCATCGCCGTTTCCACGATCTCCGTGTCCGCCGCGCCCGCCTTACGGGGGCTGGCGTTGTGAATATCGATGCAATAAGGGCATTGGGTGGTGTGAGCAACGGCTACGGCTATGAGCTCTTTATACTTCACAGGAATCGCGCCCTCAGCGAGCGCCGCCTTGTCGAACGCCCAGAACGCCTTCATCGCTTCGGGCACAACACTGTCCATCTTTTTGAGTTTAGCGAGATTGTTTTTGTTATACATAGGGGGGCTCAACCCGCAGAACGTAAACCGCAGGCTTGCTCGCGGTCAGCTGCATCGCCTGGTTAGGCCTAATGGTCATGAAACATCCTCGTGTTCTTCCCAGAAGCGTCGAAATATATGTCGAGGGTGCAAAACACGATACCACCTCCGTAGCTGATCCTTGTGTGGCCGTCAGGGTACGTCTTCGTAGATGTGGACTGACCGGCGACCGCCACGACATCTTCTCGTGTCATGTCCCAGTGCAATCGGTCGAGTCGCTGTGCGGGCGCGCGTTGCGCCAGAAAGAACGCTGCACTGGCACCCGTGAGCGATACCGCGAGCGCGACTGCGGCGAGCCACGACGTCCGGTACCACCGCCGGAATAGCACGAGGCCAAGCAACGGCAGCAATAGAGCTGCGTAAGCAGAGCCGATGTGCATCCACGATGCGAGCATCAGTGTGAACGTGGCGTAGAGGCCCGACGGCGCAATTCAGCGGCCGCGTGGAGCGTAGCGGAAAGCGATCGGCTGCAATGATTTGTTTGGCAGCGCCGGAGATGGCCCTCTTAGGCTTTTCTTGTTCTATCCCTGCTCGCCTTTGCGGTAGAAGCGGCGGTGAAGCTCACGTACCTGCTCCGCGAGACCGGGAACTGGACCTTCCACCACCACGTCGGGAACGATCTCTTGGATCCGCAAGGTCCGCACGGGTGGCGGGGGGACACCCAGCTCCGTGAGCCACGCGGCGAGTTGCTCGGAAGAGCTTACGTACATAATGCGGCCTAGCCCTACCCAGCCGTGGGCGGCGGCACACATCGGACAATGCTCGCCCGAGGTGTAGACGGTCGCCGCCGCTCGCTCCTCAGAGGTCATGTTCGCCGCAGCCCAGCGCGCCAGCTCGAACTCTGGATGGCGGGTTCGGTCGCCGCTGGCTACACGGTTGTGGTCCTCGACGAGAACGGTACCATTCGCGGCGACGAGCACGGAGCCGAATGGTTCGTCACCCACCTCCAGGGCCTCCGTCGCCAGCTCTACACAGCGGCGCAGGTGTCGCAACTCGGCGTTGGTCGGCATAAGAGTCTCCCGAGATCGTCTCTCACCGTTCAACGTGAGCATCTAACGAGACACAAGATCAACTGCCGCGAGCCCTCTGTGCATGCCACGTAGCATACGCGCTCGACGGCAGACTCCGGAAGCGTAAATCGCCGGATTGCTCGCTGTCAGCTGCATCGCTTGGTTAGATAGTTGGTGCCTCGGTGAGTTGTCTTGTAGCCCCTTCCACAACAATCGCTCCTCACGCTCAGACCAGCAGTAAACCGGCAGCAGATGGAAGCCGGCCGACGACGAAACGAAGCGCGATACGAAGTACAGCAACACCTCACCGGATTCGTCGGCAGATGATGTTCCGAGGAAGCCGGTGGCCACTGGAGCGAGCGGCGGTCGTTCGCGCAGGATACGCGGGCTGAGTTTTCGCCCGTCGCTCGGCTGGATAGCAACGGCAAGGTGGTGGCCGCGTGGTTACGCGTAAAGGCCGGTATTCACGCCGGCAAACGCCGCACGCGATAGGAACTTCAACGCATTCTCGCGTTCCACTAAAGCTGGATACGACGCGCTCCGGCTGCGGTTCTTCAGACTTTCGTCTCAGACGTGTGACTGTCGAGCAGGCAGGTGCGCGAAGTGACCGTGCCACTCTCACAGCTGCCAGATCACGGGGCGTCAGTTGCGCTCGTAAACTTTCTCGCCGGCGATCCACGTCTCTTTCACGCGGGTTCTGTCGATCTCGTCTGGACTGATGTTGAAGATGTCGCGATCGAGAACGATGAAGCTGCCCTCAAAGCTCGGCGCAATCTGCCCGAGCAGTCCTTCGAACGGTGCAACACGCGCCGCCCTCGCAGTGTAGAGTAGCACGGCCTGCGGGACGGTGATCGCCTGCTCCGAGACGATGTCCGCGCCATTGTAGGCTTTCCGCGTCACCGCCGCCTTCATCGAAACGAAGACGTTGTCCGGGTCAGCCCAAGTTGTCGCCGGCGCGTCGGACGACAGACCAAGGTGCTCGATCTGGTCGTACAAGCTCTTGATTGGATAGGCGCGTTGGAACTGCGCGGGCCGCAGGTTCGCCCAGTACGAATCATACTCGGCAAAGAAAAAAATGATCTGTGTAGCCGCGCCAAAGATCATTTTGCCGTCATTCATTCGCCGCATCTGCTCATCGGTGAGAAGCGTGACGTGCTCGAGGCGAACGGACGGCACGTGATCGCCTAGCCACGGCTCCTTGTCCGCGAAGAACTCGATCACGCGCTCTGTTGCTTTGTCGCCCATGGCGTGAACTGCGACCTGAAGGCGGTTCCGCTTCGGCCATTTGTAGGCCGCCAGCAGATCCTCGTCGCTGACGGTGGAATAACCATGGTCTTTCGAGTTCCGATACGCTTCCCTGACCCACGCGGTGCGGCCGGAGATGGAGCCATCAGCAAACAGCTTCACGCCGGCCCATTTGATGCGCCCTTTGCGTTGCTCGTCCGTCAGATTTCTAAGCTGGTTCTGCTTCAGCGTGGACCAGTCGAAATACAAAGCGGCTTGCTGCCGAAGACCCTGCTTCTCCGCATCACGATACACCTGCAGGTCATCAAAGGGTCTCGTCAACGTCATCATGTCTGTGAACGCGACGATTCCGCGTTCGTGGTAATGCGCACCAGTTCGGGCGACGCTGTTCACCTTTGCGTGGTAGCTGGGTGCGGTTTTGACGCGTAACACAGCGTCCTTCGCGGCGAATTCCTGTAAAATGCCATTCGGCTCTCCGTTCTCGTAGCGCCCGAAACGCGCACCTTTCGGGTCTGGTGTGTCCTTCGTAATCTGTGCGATCGCGAGCGCGCGGCTATTGCAAACGGCGGAATGGCAGTCGGAACGCATCACATAAACCGGCTGTGTCGTCGACACGAGATCGAGGTCCTTCGTCGTCGGCGTACGATGCTCCGCAAGCTTCGATTCGTCGTAGCCAAAACCCTCGATCCAATGGTCCTCGCTCTTCCCGAAATTCGAGTGGCTTTTCAGCGCCTCAATCATCTCGGGGATGCTGTTCACTACCGGCACAGTGCACGGCACCGCGTTCAAGATCATTCCCACCCAAGTTGGATGTGTGTGAACGTCGATGAAGCCTGGGAGAACTGTCTGGCCCTGCAGATCGATTGCGGCGCTGTCATCAACTTCTCTACCGTCGCCGACCCAGGTGATCTTGCCGCCGCCGATTGTGAACGCACTCACGAATTCCTCCTCGCTGCGCGCAGTGAAGATCTTTCCGTTGACGAACGTTTGGTGATTTAGCGCGGGCACTGCGTTGCTGTGATCCGCCGACGCCGAAGCTACGACGCTGCTTGCGGTTCCTGTTTTTTCGCCTCCAGCGCATCCAGAGCGCGCGCTGAATACACGAGCGCGGCACCTGCGTTCACCGCGACGGCAACGCCGAGAGCGTCGGCGATTTCTTCACTAGTAGCACCGTTCTTCACGGCGGCATCCGTATGCACGACGATACAGCCGTCGCATTGCCGCGTCACACGCACGGCGAATTCCGCATCACGTTTCGGTGACAGAGGCAGAGGCACTCGGACGCTTTCGTCAGCGAGCAGATGACATACGGCTGGTGCTGGACGAGCGCGGAGAGTGGTTCGGCATTGTCACGCTCGAAGACTTCGTGGAGCAGCTGGTCGGGGAAATCGACGACAAACCTCCCGGCGAGGCCGTTGGCGCGCAGTTGATGTCCGTTGCGAATGCGCTCAGCCCCGGCCGCGTTCTCCTCGACTTCGACGCCGTTTCCATCAGCCACGCGATCGAGACGGTGATCGCAGCCATTCCCGAAGGGGAGCTGCCGGCCGACCGTCGCACGATCGTCGACGCTTTCACGCGGCACACTGAGCAGATGACGAACTACTTCGGCAAAGGCGTCGCCGTTCCGCACGCGCGGCTCGACCGAATCAAGGAACCGATCCGCGCCTTTGAAGGCTCGCAAGGCGGTTTTGATATGGGTCACGAGCATGACCATGCTTCTGTTGCTCGTTCTAACCCCGAGTGCAACCCCAGCCGCGCAGCCGCGTCTTCTGTGCGATCATCAGTGCAAACGCATCCAAGTATACGAGGCTCTATCGATAAAGGCTCTGGTGCCGTTGGTAACTTGACGAATTTCAAGACGCTGATTCCTTCTGGCCGCTGAGCGGCGGAACTTCCGATCGCTCGGTCCGAACGCGCTCGATCGGCGAGGAACTAACGTCTGCTTTTAACATTTGACGCACGCGTCATCGCGAAGTGACGATCACGCTGGGACGCGGCAGACATTCGACGGGCAGCGTTCCGCTGCATTGAATCGAAACGGCCCCACCTGCAGCGCCGCCTTCACCGCGCCCGCCACCCGCTCCCTCGAGCGCGGCACTCGCCCTTGCGCCGTAACGAGTCCTGCGCTGTCAGCCGTGCGTGTGGCAGAATCTCGCGTACTCTTTCGCCATAGCGAGCAAAGCATCACACCGCGACGGGACGCGAGAAATCCGGCTTTATTCGGCTCCGGGCGTCGCTTCGGTCTGCTTCAGCCCGAGACGAGTCCGATCTACCAACAAGTTGGACACGTGAGAGATCTTTGCGGGCCAGAGCGGTCTGGCGAACGGCGGGTCAGTGCTGCGCGAATGCAACCCTCGGTTTGAGCTTGCTGAACGAGGCTCCTTTGAGCCTCATGCTCAGATGCGTCCTCGCTTGCACCCGTGCCCGTGCGGCTATTTCGGCGATTTGAAGCGCGAGTGCCGTTGCAGTCCTGTGCAGGTGCAGCGCTACCGGCAGCGCATCTCGGGTCCGCTGCTGGATCGCATCGATCTGCACATCGAAG
>DATHXZ010000240.1:0-4413 GCA_035459405.1 Chthoniobacterales bacterium | reverse complement strand
CGCCCGGCGAGCAGCGCTGCCTCGTTCATGTGCGGCCGCTCGGCTTCAAAGACGAATTGGCTCATACCTTTCGTCACGCTCTCTCCGAACACCTGCCGCTTCTCGACCGCTGAGAACTCCACCGGCAGGTCTGGTTTCACGCCATCAGGGAACAACGATCGGCCGTCAGGCAGCACCGCCTCCGCGACCGCGATCCGGAGCATCCGTCCGCCGTTCAGATTCACATCGGAGAACTCGACCGCGCGACCGGCAGTCGGTTGCCCGATAACCAGCGCCTTCGTGTGATGCCGCAAGATGCCCGCGACCGCCTCCGCCGGTCCGGAGGTGTCGGCATCTGCGAGGACGATGACGAGGCCTCCATATGCGGGATCGCGGTCCGACGTGAACGCGCGTTCCTGCTTCTGGCCGGGCTTCCGCAAGGTAAAGAGCGGTTTCCCTTTGGGGCAAAGTCGCTTCGTCAATTCGGAAGCCAGCGCGAAGTCGTTAGGCGTTGAAGTTGCACGAAGATCGACCACAAGCGCATCGACTTTCTTTCCGCCGAAGCTCTGCAGATTGGCATCGAAGGCCTGCAGGTTCGGCGCAGTTAATGAACCGATGCGCGCGTAACCGATGTGTCCGGCGAGGATCTCGGCGAAGAACGACGTCGTCGTGTCGGCAGCTGGCGCGCTCTGTTGGGGCAACAACATCACGCCGCGTCCAAGCCGCGTGAGCAGTCCCGCGAGCGTCGCGCGGTCGATTTCCGTCTCGCTCAGCGCGTCGGGATTGATGTAGTTGCTGCGCAACGCCTGGATCGCCTGGTCGAGGTCAGCCGAGCCCATCGCATTGATGAGCGATTCCGACGTCGGCGGGGCGGCAGGCACAGCATTCGAAGCGGGCGGAACCGGAGGTGCGGGGGACGGTGACTGCGCGCGAAGACCGCGGGTGAGGCTGAGCGCCGCGACAAAGAGGAAGAACGCGAGCCGCAACATCAATGGCCTGCGACGTTAACCGGAACCGCCGGAACGGCAATGTCGCGGCGGTAATGGCAACCTGCGAAGCTGATCCGCGCCACCGCATCGTAGGCTCGCTCACGCGCAAGCTTCACTGTCTCGCCGAGGGCCGTCACGGCGAGGACACGACCTCCTGCCGTGACGACGTCGCCGTTCTGGCGACGAGTTCCCGCATGAAAAACGTGCACGTCTGGCAGTTGCGCGCACTCCGCCAGTCCCGCTATCGGCTTCCCCTGCTCATAGCTGCCGGGATAGCCGCCCGACGCGAGCACGACCGTAACTGCCGGCCGATCGTCCCATTCGATCGTCAGGTCGTCGACCGTCCCATCGATCGTCGCGTCGATCAGGTCGAGGAGGTCCGTCTTCAAACGCGGCATGATCGCCTGCGTCTCCGGGTCGCCGAAGCGGCAGTTAAACTCGAGCACGCGCGGCCCTTCCGCGGTGATCATCAAGCCAGGGAACAGCAAGCCCGAAAACGCGATGCCGCTGCGCATCAAGCCTGAGGTCAGCGGCCGCAGGACATCGCGATCGAACACGTCCTGCGCGTCGGCGCTCCAGTTATCTGCCGGGCTAACCGCACCCATCCCGCCGGTATTCGGCCCCTGGTCGCCATCGAACGCTCGCTTATGGTCGCGAGCCGTCGCGAGCATCCGGTAGGTGCCGCCGCTGACCAGCGCATGCACGGAGCACTCGGTGCCACGCAGGAATTCTTCGACGACAATCCGACGGCCCGCTTCGCCGAACTTCCCTTCATTCATCATTTGGTTGATCGCGATCGCCGCTTCGTCGCAGTGCTGCGCGATGATCACGCCTTTCCCGAGGGCAAGTCCGTCGGCCTTGATGACGATGGGAAACTGCAGCCGTTCGCAAAAGCTCGTCGCCTCGTCGCTTCTGCTGAACGATCCCGCGAGCGCCGTCGGAATGTGGCATTTCCGCATCATCTCCTTCGCGAAAATCTTCGACGACTCCAGCCGCGCGGCCGATTTGTTCGGGCCGAAAACGCGAAGACTGGCACCTTGGAACAGGTCGACCACGCCCGCGGCGAGTGGATCGTCGGGACCGACAACCGTGAGATCGATCTGGTTGTCGCGCGCGAACCGCACCAGCCCCGCAAGATCGTTCGCGGCAATCGGGACGTTTTCGCCCAGCTGCTCAGTGCCGGCATTTCCCGGCGCGCAAAATATCCGCTCGGCGCGTGGTGATTGGCTCAACTTCCACGCGAGCGCATGTTCTCTGCCGCCGCTGCCGACGACGAGGATTTTCACGGGAACTGCGGAGGCATAAAGCTGGCGAGATTGGGATAGCGGCTCGCGAAACGCAAGTCGTCAATTCTCGATCTGAAACTGGCTCTGCCGGCGGGTGCATGCAGATTCCGGCGCGCCGAATGTCTGCCCGCCTGTTCCTGCTTTCACCCGCCTACGCGGGCGGACAGCGCGCGCAGATGATCATGAGCGAGCGAGCGCAATTCGAGCTCGCGCGGCGGCTACGGACCGACGATCCGCCGACGATTGGCGAGGTGTTCAGCTTTCTGAGCGGCCTGTATTTTCGTGGGAAGCTCGCCTATGCGAAGGCGTTCAGCTCAACGGCATTCGTCATCACGCCGAATCGCGGACTACTTCCAGTGGATGTGCCGATCGGAATCGAGGAGCTGCGAGCGTTTGCGGAGGTCGATATCGACGAAGATGATCCGCGCTACCGCAAGCCGCTCGTGCGCGACGTGAAGAAGCTCGTCCGCCATTTGCCTGCTGACGCACAGGTGGTCCTGCTCGGCAGCATCGCGACCGGCAAATACGTCGACGTGCTGCTCGAGAACTTCGGCGAGCGGCTGCTCTTTCCCACGGAGTTTGTCGGCCGTGGCGACATGAGCCGCGGCGGTCTCCTGCTACGCTGCGCGGTCGACGGATGTGAGCTCAACTACATCCCGGTAGCCGGCGCGGTGCGGAAAGGAAAGCGACCGCCGAAGCTGGAGCCGCGAAGATATACGAAGTGAAAAGCCTCGAACTGACGCCACCCGTCCCGCCGATGGAGGCGAAATCGGTGGATGAAATCCCAACGGGCGACGAGTGGCAGTACGAACCAAAGTGGGACGGCTTCCGCTGCGTCGCTTTTCGGGACGGCGACGAAATTTATCTTCAGTCTAAAGCGGGCCAGCCGCTCGCTCGCTACTTCCCGGATGTGGTTACGGCACTCGCTCAGGTGAGTGCGAGACAGTTCGTGCTGGATGGCGAGTTGGTGATCCCCGTCAACGGCGCGCTTGTTTTCGATGAACTGCAGTTGCGCCTGCACCCTGCTGCGAGTCGGGTGCAAAAGCTCGCCGCCGCGCATCCGGCGATGATGGTCGTGTTCGACTTGCTCGCTGATGAAACCGGAAAGTCGTTGCTCGGCCTTCCGCTACGCGAACGGCGGAAGCAGCTCGAAGCGTTTGCGTCGCAGCACCTGAACGCGAAAGCCGCGATCCACCTTTCGCCCGCAACGACGAAACTCACGACGGCGAAAAAGTGGTTCGACAAAGTGGGCGGCGATCTCGATGGCGTGATCGCGAAGCAGATCGATACGGCCTACGCCTCCGGCGAGCGCACCGCGATGCTGAAGGTGAAGCAGATCCGCACGGTGGATTGCGTTGTGGGCGGCTTCCGTTATGCGAGCAACGGGCCGGTGCTTGGCTCCCTCCTGCTCGGTTTGTACGATGATGCGGGATTGCTGCACCACGTGGGATTCACCTCCGGCTTCAAAGCGAGCGAGCGGAAGGAACTCACACAGAGGTTCGAAGCGCTGAAGAGACCGCCGGGATTCACCGGCAACGCGCCGGGAGGTCCGAGCCGCTGGAGCACGGAACGTAGCGGCGAATGGGAGCCGCTCGATCCGGTCACCGTCGTGGAAGTCACATACGATCATTTCACCGGCGGGCGGTTCCGACACGGCACGAAGATCGTGCGTTATCGCCCGGACAAAGCGCCGCGCCAATGCACGATCGACCAGGTGGAAGGCCGCGAAGGCAAATCGCTCGCGCTGCTCTAACCGCTACTGCGCCAGCGTCAGCTCGAAGTTCATTTTCACTTCGTAATGCGAGTCGCCGAGTTCACCTGGCAGCGGATCGACGTGCGTGACCCGTCGCCCCACCGCTGCGACCGATTCATCTACGAGCACATTGCCGGACGGCTGAACGATGTTGAACCCGGTCACGCGGCCATCCTTTTCGATGCGGATCCTGACCAGTGCCGACATCTTCGTCCCGGCCGCGACGACGCTCGTCGGCTGCACCCATTCCTTGTAGAAGCGGTCGTGCAGCATGCGGGTGTACGAGCGCGTCTGCGAGGCGCCAGCCGGCCCGCTGCCCCCGCTCCCTGAGCCGCCGGTCGCTGGTTTTACGGAAATCTTAGCGGAGTCCGCGGGCGCAGGCGGACCGGGCGTTTCTGCTGCGGGA
>DATHXZ010000239.1:0-1738 GCA_035459405.1 Chthoniobacterales bacterium | reverse complement strand
ATCGGCGGCGGCCCAAGGCGTTCCAGGAAACTTCGCAGCGCCTCGGCATCATAAGCAATCTGGGTCATCGCAAATTGGGCGCCCGCCGCAACTTTCTGGTGCAGACGATTGATCTCGTAATCCGGGTCCGGTGCGTTCACGTCAAGCGCAACGCCGATACTGAACCTGGTCGGAACGCCGATGTCATCACCAGCAGTATCGACACCGCGATTCATGCCGCTGATAATCTTGACGAGCCCGATCGTGTCGACGTCGAAGACCCCTTTGGTGCCGGGATAGTTCGCCAGCGACGGCGGGTCTCCTTTGAGCGCGAGAATATTGCGCACATTCATCGCGTGGGCGCCGAGCAGATCGCTCTGCAGGCCCATCAGCGACCGGTCGCGGGTGGTGAAATGCAGGATCGTTTCGAGACCGGTTCGATCCTGGATCATCGTGCACATCGCCAGCGGTGCCATGCGCACCCGTGACATCGGCGAGTCGGCAACATTAATGAACTTAACGCCCACCTCTTTGAGCATGCGCGCCCCGTCGATGCACTTCTGCGGATTGTGTCCGCGCGGCGGGTCGATCTCGACGCTGACCACAAACTCGCGCGCTGCCAACGCTTGGGCGAGCTTGGTCGGCGCGGCTGTGACGACGCGTGAACGGGGCGGTTCGGGAGCAGCTACCGTCGCGTGGCTGTGGCTTGCCGGCACATCCGGCCGCAGATCGCGCAGCGCGCTCCGCATCATTGCCGTGTGTTCCGGCGTCGTACCGCAGCAGCCGCCAACCAGACTTATCCCAAGCTCCTCGACCATCCGCTTAGCGTAGCGCGCCATGTATTCAGGCGACGATGGGTAAAAGACACGGTTGTGGAGCTCAGTTGGGAAGCCCGCATTCGGCTGAGCCGAGAGGCGCATGTCTGGTGCCGCGACGTGCATTGCTTCCACCACGCTGAAAACGCGCTGCGGGCCGACCGAACAATTAACGCCTACGACGTCTACGCCGGCGGCCCGCAGCTTCGTCACGACCTCGGACGGCGAGTGTCCGACCGGCGTCCGCCCATCCTCCGCGAAGGTCATCTGCGCGACGATTGGCAGATCGCACAGCGCGCGAGCGACTTCGACCGCAAGCATGATCTCGCGCAGGTCGCCAAACGTTTCAAAGAGCAGCAGGTCAGCGCCTTGCTCATGCAGCGCGCCGATCTGCTCAGTGAACGCTTCCCGCGCCTGCTCCTCGGTGAGCTGGCCGTACGGTTCCAGCAGCTTGCCGAGCGGTCCGACGGCACCGGCAATAAAGGTTGAAGTACCCGCGATCTCACGCGCATCGCGCGCGATCTTCATCGCCCGGAAGTTAACCTCACGCACCTTATCTTGCAGGCCGTACGGCTCCAGCTTAAGGCGGTTGGCACCATAGGTATTCGTCTCAATCATCTCGGCGCCGGCGTCGATGTAGGCCCGATGGATCGCCGCAACCGTGCGTGGATGCGTCAGATTGAGCGCGTCGAAGCACTGATCGAATTCGAAACCGTGGTTGTACAGCTGCGTTCCCATTGCGCCATCCGCCAGCAGCGGGGCTCGCTGAAGACGCTCAATGAATGGGTGCGTCATATCATATCCTGCCTGGCTAGTACATCATCAAGAGATTTTTTTGGGAATTGTTGCGCGCATCACCGCTTCAGAAAGGGACATATTTGGGCACACCCCAACCCCCGGCCTGACGGCGCACTAGGACAACGCCCGCGCGCCTTTGATAAGGA
>DATHXZ010000238.1:0-2605 GCA_035459405.1 Chthoniobacterales bacterium | reverse complement strand
TCGTCCTCCGGCAGCTCTGGGCACGTCGCCGCCGCAGCCGACGACTTCCCGAAGACGATGCGGCGTAAGCTGTAGCAGCGGTCTATGACCGCCGAATGCGGCTGCCACGTCGAGAGATCCGGCACGAGGCGCTTCGACGTGGAAACGATTCGCGTGGCTACGCGCCGAAACGGCGGTCATAGACCGCCGCTACAGGGCGAGTGCGCGCAGCGTTTTCATGTTGTCGACGTCTTCGAGCAGCTCCTTGCCTTTAGGTGTCTCGAGCACCTTCGGGATTTTGCGGAACCGCGGGTCGCGCATGATGAAGCGGAATGCGTTCAGGCCGATCCTGCCTTTGCCGATGTGCTCGTGCCGATCGACCCGTGAGCCGCGGGCCGTCTTCGAGTCGTTCAGGTGCAATGCGGCGAGCCGCGACAGACCGATCGTTCGCTCGAACTCGGCGAACATTTTCCGTGTGGAGCTCTCGGTCGCGAGATCGTAGTCGGCGGCGTGAACGTGAGCGGTGTCGAGGCAAACACAGAGACGTTCCGGTTCCTGCACGTTCGCGATGATGTAAGCGATCTGCTCGAACCGATCGCCGAGGCATGAGCCTTGCCCGGCGGTTGTCTCGAGCGCGATCCGCGTTTTGATCTTCGGCAGCACGGTGTGCACCGCGTTGATCGAGCCGACGATCTTCTCCAATCCTGCTTCTTCTCCGGCGCCGAGGTGTGCACCGGGATGCATGACCAGGAATGGCAGCTCGAGTTGATCGGCGCGGGTCAATTCCTCGGCGAGCGCGCGCAGCGAATTTGCATGAAACTGCGGGTTGGTGGCCGCGAGATTGATGAGGTAGTTCGCATGCGCGAAGACTGACTCCAGCTCGCACCGCTGGGTGTGCTCGATGAAGGCCTTGATCTGCGCTCGGTCGAGCGGCTTGGCGAACCATTGCATGTTGTTCTTCACGAAGATCTGCATCGCGTTGCACGCGATCGAGCATGACCGCTCGATCGCGCGATGCACGCCACCGCCGATCGACATGTGAGCGCCGAGGAGGATTTTCGATTTAGAGGCAGGCATGAACGAGACACAGATGAAGGAGCGAACGAAACGTTTTGCGCCGCGTATTCTGAAGCTGTCCGATGCACTGCCGAACAGCCGGAGCGGGAATGCGATTGCGAATCAACTGGTGGGTAGCGGCACTTCGGTGGGAGCAAACTACCGCGCACTGTGCAGGGCAAAATCTCGCGCAGACTTCGTCAACAAGAAGACCAGCATCGTGGAAGAAGAGGCCGACGAGAGCTGCTTCTGGCTGGAGTTGATCACCGAAGCGGGCTTGCTTCCAAGTTCGCGTGTGCAGCCGCTCCTTGCTGAAGCCGGCGAGATCCCTGCGATGCTGGTAGCGAGCCGCATCACCGCCGCGCGAAGCGCACGCCGGTAGGCAATCGAAAATCCACATTCGAAATTCTAAATTCTAAAATCTTTTCGGGTGCCAGTTCGGCTTCGAGAGCGGACCGTCGCCCTTGTATTCGAAGAGCTCGTAGACCGGCGTGAGAACGACGCCCGGACCTTTCCGTGGGTCGACGCGAATGTCGAAGTCGAGCCGGTTCTCGATGAAGTGCAGATCGCCGTGCCCACGGAGGCCGAATGAACGTCCCGAGACTGTGAAATCGTTCGTGTTGATCACGCCGTCGCGGACGGTGAAGCTCGCGCTCGCTTCGCGCTGCACGCTGTGACCCGATCCCGGAATGATCGACGACATCAGCGTCGACAACGGTCCGAAGACCGGGATCGAGAACACGGTGCCATCAGCGATGCGCACCTTCCCGGCGCCCTCCATTGTCCGCGCATCGCTGCCTCGTGCCTTGAAGTCGTAGGTTCCGGAGAGCTCGCCGCGCGCGGTGTCGAAGTTGAAGTAGAGCTTCGTCAGTTTTGGGAAGTCCACCTTGTCCGCGGCGATGCTGGCGCTGTAATGCGAGTCGCCCTTCGCGAGTGAAATATCGGCTGCGAACTTGAGGTTGCCATCGAGGAGAGGCCCTTCGGCATGCAACACCTGCAGTCGGTCGTCGGTAAAAAGCAGACGGCCGTTGACGCGTGGGAGCTCGAGCGTTTTACCGAGTAGTTCGTAGTCCATTCCGTCCGGCGCATCGATGCCGATCTCCAGCCGCGTGTTCTTGCCGCCTTTGAACTGCACGACACCGTTGGCCGTGACATTCGGAACTCCGTGGAACTTGTATGGCGCGAGCACCTTCGCGAACTTCGACTCGATCCAGTAGATGACGTCGCTTGGACGCAGATGCGTCTGCACGTTCGCGAGGCGAATTTCGCGTTTGCCGAAATCGTAGGTGAATGAGCCCGCCGTGCCGGTGCCTTCGTCGCGCGTGACGTGCAAGTCGTTGAACGTGATCGCCTGGTCGGCGAAGCGGACGTTGGCTGTTGCGCGATTCATCCACACGCCGCGGAAGCGAGCGCGTTGCGTGGCGATGCTGCCCTCGCCGGTCCAGGTGCGTGGATTGCGCGCCGCGCCGCGGATCGACATCCGCACTGCCGGCGGGCGCGGCCATTGCCACTCGCCGAAGAACTGGCGTAGACCGCGATCAAGGAGCGGGCGAACGACTGAAGGATTGAT
>DATHXZ010000237.1:0-6104 GCA_035459405.1 Chthoniobacterales bacterium | reverse complement strand
GGGACCACGCCCGGTGGTCGCGCCGCCGATGGCCTGCTTGGCCTCGATCTCCTCCGCCGCTATTCGGCGATCATCAACTGCCACACGCGCCAGCTTTTCCTCAAGACGCGGCCCGGTCCTGCATTGCAAGTCGACGCGGTTGCGACGGCTGGCGGCTTTACACGCATCGCGCTCGACGAGACGCGGCGCGGCGGCACTACCGTGCCGTGTGCCATCCACGGACGACGCGGCAAGTTGCTCGTCGACACGGGCGCTTTTGTCACTGGGTTCGACGACGATGGCTTTCGCGGCCGTGGGATCGCGACCCGGCCGTCGACGCTCACCACGCGAGGCATTGACGGCGAAGTGAGACCCGTGCAGCTGGCCGAGATCAGCGACTTGGTCATCGGCGGCATTCGCATCGCGCCGCAGCCCTTTGCGGTGATGGATCTGTACGATAAAAAAAAGCCGCTGCGCACCTTCACCGGGATGGGTCGGATCGAGTACTATCGGCCGTTTCCCGCTGAGCAACGCATCCTCGGCGTGCTCGGCAACGAGCTGCTCGACCAACACCGCGCCATCATTGATTTCGGTACGGTGACGTTGTTCATGAAGTGAGCTGAACGGCGTCCATGTCGACCCAGGCGCCCGATCTGCCCGCGAGACTGCTGGCGCGTTCGCCTGATGGACGGCGGCCGCAGTTGATGTATCACCGGTGGGAGGCGCTGGTGTTTCTGCACTGGCGCGTGCCGGCCGCGCGGATTCAGGAGACGCTGCCAAAGGGACTCACCGTCGACACCTTTGATGGCGATGCTTATCTGGGCGTCGTTCCGTTCTTTATGCGCAACGTGCGGCCTGTCGGCTGGCCGGCGCTGCCGTGGATTTCGCATTTCCTCGAGCTGAACGTCCGTACCTACGCCTACGATGAGGAGGGAGTGCCCGGCGTCTGGTTCTACTCGTTAGACTGCGACCAGCCGCTGGCGGTCATCGCGGCTCGGCTAATGACCGGGTTGCCCTACATGAACGCTGAGATGTCGGCTGCGCGAGGCGAGTTCATCGATTACACGAGCCGTCGCAGCGGTTCGAACGACGTGGCGCAGTATCGCTATCGCGGGGTTGGCGCGGACCGCGAATCCGCGCCCGAGTCGTTCGAGTTCTTTGTCCTCGAGCGCTACTATCTGTTTGCCAGGCGCGGGAGTGCATTGGTGCGTGCTCAGGTCGCTCACGCGCCCTACCGATTTCGGGAAGCAGAGGTGGAGACTTTCTCGACTGTGCCGGCGCACCTCGACGGCTTCACCGAAATCAACGGGACGCCGATGCACACGTGCTTCGTGGATGGCCTGGATGTGAACGTCTACGCGACGCAGAAGGTCAGGTGAGCGGCCGCGCCGTCTCGGCCAGCGGCGAATCGCACAGCACAAGCACCGCTGCCGCGCATCCCCACGAGAGTGTGAAACCTGAGCCGCCATGGCCGTAGTTGTGGATCAGTTTGCGTCCATCGCACAGCTGTTCCGCTTCGAGACGCACTCCAATTCGTCGAAACGGGCGCAAGCCGACACGCTCCAGCACGACGGCTGGAGCGGTGATGCCGAGCACGCGCGCCGCTTCGCTCACGATGCGGGCTGTGTCATCCGGCGCGATTTTTCTGCTGTCGCTAATTTGATTCGTTCCGCCAAGAACGCAGTCGTTCCGGCGTGGAATCGCGTACATGAGCGGTGGATCGTCGCACACGATGGCGTAAGGAAGTTCGAGCTTCGCAACAACTGCCACCTGCCCGCGGTGTGGCTCGACGTGTGCATCGCCGACCAGCGTCTTCGCGTCGGCGCCCGAGCAGTTTACGATTACCTCGTGCTGGGTATCGATCTCCTCGAGCGCGCCGATTTCATCGTCACGGAAAAGAGCCCCAGCCGCGCGTGCACGTTGCGTGAGGTAATCGAGGTAGATCGTCGTGTCGACGACTGGCACGTGCAGGGCATAGCCACTGGTGAAGACCCCAGCCGGAACTTCAGCGGACGCGAGCCGCCGTGCTCCGAGCGCGCGGGCCCACTGCGGCGCGTCTATCTCACCCATGCGGGCAAAGACACGTAGCTCCACAACCTGCACCCCGGCCGCAGGATCACGCGAGAGTTCCTGCAGCACCGTGAGCGTCTCGAGCGACCACGCTATGACCCTGTCCGCTGGCGCGGCGTCGTAGGGGAACCAGATCGCGGCTGCCGCGGCGGAAGTGGTGCGCTGGCCGGACTCGCGCGCGATGATCGTGGTCGGGTGTCCGTGCTCAGCGAAAAGTACTGCGCACGTGAGGCCGGAGACTCCCGCGCCGACAATGGCAACGCGTCTGCCGTTGTGCGGTCTCACGACCGGAGCATGCCACACCACGCGCGGCTGCACAGCCCGCCGATCAACGGCGCCGGCCGGCGGCTTACTTTCCGGCTTCGCCTGCGGCTTTCTTAACCTCGATCGCGCCCGTCCGCGTATTGCCGCTGCCGACGCGGCGTTCGGTCGGGGTACGATTCCCCGTCACGCCGGGAATCCCCTTGGTCGAATGACCGGGCTCTTCCTTGGTGGGAACGCCTGCGATCTTACCCTGCTTCCTGGACTTTTTGGCTGGCATGTCTGACCGGCTATTTACCCGCGCGGTGGCTTGAGCGAGTTCGAATATTGGACATCGAATGCGCGGAGCGCGGCGCGAACACTCGTCCCGATACCGGCGATACCGTCCTCGAGTGTGCTGCCGAGGAGGGCGACGCAGTTTCGCCCACGCAGCATGATGCGCGGCCGGCGAACGGCTGAAGGGCTGCGCGGATGCTCCTCGCAGTACCGCTTCATTTCGGCAAGAGCCGCCTGGCTCTCTTGATCCTCGTTGTATTGAAACGGTTTAATGCCCATGCCCACCCTCTTACAGATTAGCAACGCCACCGAGGGGGCTCTCAGGTCGTATGTTTTTGCACGCCGACTTCACCGCAGTGGCTTCGCCGAGGCCCTGGCCGTTCACCCGTTCCAGAGCCTCGGCGCCCTTATGGCACCACCACCAACAGAAAGCCGGCGCGAGCCCCGGATGAAGCCCTGCTCGCATGATTCTATTTAAAAACATCCGGGTTCGCCCAACAATTGGGCGCGCGGATTGGCAGTGAGTACGGGAAAGTCCTACTCCTCTGTTGGCGTGGACGAGGCGAGAAGTGCGTCGACACACTGCGAATCGTCGTTAGGAGTTTGCGGATGAGTTCATCTGCTGAGCACCCGCACCTCCCAGCGGACGTCCTGTTCCAGAATGCTTTCGACCATGCGGCGATCGGCATGGCGCTCGTTGCGCCGGACGGCCGCTGGTTGCGCGTGAACCGTTCAGTGAGTGAGATCACCGGCTACACCGGCGAGGAGCTGATGAGGCTCCGGTTTCAGGATATCACGCATCCCGACGACGTGGACCTCGACGTGGAAAATGCCGAGAAGATGCTCCGCGGCGAGACGACGACGTACTGCGTGGAGAAGCGGTATCTGCATAAAAGCGGGTCGATTGTGTGGGCCCAGTCAAGTGTGTCGCTCGTGCGCGAAGATGGTGCGCAGCCGTCGTTCTTCATCTCGCAAATTCAGGACATCACGGCTCGGAAGGAGAGCGAGGAGAAGCTTGCCAAAGCAGACGTCGAGATAAAACGGCTGCGCCGCGACCTGCTGAAGGTCTGCGCGTGGACGAAGCGGATCGAAGTCGATGGCCGCTGGATTTCGATCGAGGAATTTCTTAGCCACTACCTCCACCTTCAGCTCACTCACGGCATGTCTGAGGAAGCGGTGCGGTTGTTCGGCAAAAGCCCAAAGCGGTAGCGCGCCGGCGTCTTCTCGACCTCCACGACTGTGGCAGGTCGCCGCGAACGGACGCGCCGTGACCGACCCCGAGAAATCGGTGCCCGACGAGTTCCGCTCGCCTGCGGCGGTCGCGCCGTCGTAAGCTGCAGGAGCAATTCATGCGCAACAGCCAACGGCTTCTTTTACTGAGCACGTCGACGGTCTTCGGCAGCGGCTACCTTGAATACGCTGCAGCCGACGTGCACCAGTTTCTCGGGGGGACACGGTGCGTACTGTTTGTCCCGTTCGCGTTGCATGATCGCGACGCATATGCGCGCAAAGTCCGCGAGCGATTTGCGGCGATGGGCTACGAGCTCGAGTCGCTCCACCTAGCCGGCGACAAGCTTGTCGCCGTGCGGAGTGCAGAAGCGATTTTCATCGGGGGCGGGAACACGTTCCGGCTGCTGAAGAGCCTCTACGACTTCGATGTGCTCGATGCGATCCGCGCGCGCGTGGGCGAGGGGATGCCTTACATGGGGTCCAGCGCGGGCTCGAACGTGGCCGCGCCGACGATCCGCACGACCAACGACATGCCGATCGTCGAGCCGCCGTCATTCCGCGCACTCGGCCTCGTGCCATTTCAAATCAACCCGCACTATCTCGATCCTGAACCTGGGTCCACGCACATGGGCGAAACGCGTGAGGAGCGGATCGTTCAGTTTCTGGAAGAGAATGACACGCCGGTCATCGGACTCCGCGAAGGAGCGATGTTGCGGATCGAGAACGGTTCGTGCGAGCTGAAGGGAACCAAAGGAGCGCGGCTGTTTCGCCAGGGCCTTGATCCAGTCGAGCTACAGCCCGGCTCGAAGGTCGACTTGCTGTAGACGGAAACGTCAGCAGCGCTCCGGCAGAAGCAGATGCTTTCGCATGAACGCGAGCAGCGCGTCATTGAACTCGCGCGGCTTCTCCATCATGAGGAAGTGGGAGACGTTCTCCCAGACGACGTAATCGAGCTGTGGCGCGAGCGCACGGGCAAACTGCTCGTACTCGGTGTTCCACATCGGGCTTTTCGCCAGAATCATCAACACCGGCACATCGATCGGATCGAGCTGCCACAGCTCGGGATCGGCGGTGCTTTCAAATTCGCTCACCGCAACGAACTGCGGCGTCCGCAGCATCATCGTTCGGATCCGCTCGCGCATCGCCTCATCGCCGATTGGCTGCGTCATTGAATCGATAAGAGCGCCCGCCGTTCTCGCGTAATCGGCCCCCCGAAGCGGCGCGATGAACTTCTCCATCACCGCAGCATCGACGAATGGCCGCAATTTGCCGTCAACGATCACGAGCGCGCTGACCGCCGCCGGGTGTCTGCGATAAAACTGCCGGATGGCCGGTGTGCCATTGCTGTGGCCAACGAGCACGGCCTTGTCGACTTTCGCATGCTGTAGCACCGCATCGAGCGCTCGCGCGTACAGATCCATGTTGTAGACGATCTGCGGCTTGTCGCTCTTGCCGTGACCCGGCAGGTCGACCGTGATCGCGCGCACGTTCTGTTTCGGCAACGCGGGTGCGACGCCGTTCCAAACGGTCTCGTCGCAGCTCCAGCCGTGCACGAAGACGACGGCGAATGGTCCTTCACCATAGTTCGTGTAGTGGACCTTGAAGCCATCTAGCGGCGCGAGCCTCGACTCAGGCGCGCCTGGTTCGCCTGCAACAGGGATTAAAGTTGCGCTCATCATCAGGAGTGCGGCCAGCAGGGTCCTCATATCAACATCGAGCCGTGATTGTATTTGGCCCGCGCCTTCGCGACAAGGTCAGGAGATGTTCGGCGGAAGCTATACCGGGATGCGATGCGGATCCTCGGCCGGGGATTGCATCCCCGGGTACAATGGCGGTCATAGACCGCCGCTACACACGTACAGCAAAAGAGGGCAGCTTGCGCTGCCCTCTTCGCTGATTTGATGAGGTTACCGTTAGCGCTGCGCTTCCCAGAAGCCGCGGCCGAACGTCGCCGCGCGGACACGGCCGTTGCTCGGCGAGAGATACAGGTCGGTGACGTTGACCAACGGCATTCCGCCGCCGAACCGCTCCCAGTTCGCGCCGCTATCGAGAGAGCGATAGACGCCGAGATGCGTGCCGGCGTAGAGCGTGGTCGTGTTGTTTGGATCGTTCGCGATCGTGTTCACCGGCACACCCGCCGGCAGACCGTTGCTGCTCTGGGAAGCCGTGCGATCGAGCGCCGTCCAGCTCGCGCCGAAGTCGGTCGATCTCCACAAGTGGTTCTTGGTGGAATCCGGCGCTACGGAGGCGACGTAAACCGTGTTCGGATCGGTCGTGTCGAACGAGAC
>DATHXZ010000236.1:0-2768 GCA_035459405.1 Chthoniobacterales bacterium | reverse complement strand
CCGAGGGCGACCGGATCGCGCGTATTTGCCTGATACACAATTTGGCCGAGAAGCCGGCTGGCGAGGACACCCCACAGCAGACCGAGCAACGATCCGGCCGCAAGTAGCACCGCCGGGCGGCCCACGGCTACGCTAATCACATGCTTGGGGCGCGCGCCCAACGCCATCCGGATGCCCAGCTCCTTCATGCGGCGGCTCACGTTGTAAGCTGCCATGCCGAAGATGCCGGTCACTGCTAGCATTGCCGCCAGCATTCCCATGATGCCCACTGCTCCTGTCGATGCGCGTGCGGGGAATAGCGCGTTCAGGCCGCTCATGATCGCGCCATCGCGCCAGCTCTGCACGCTGATCATCGCCTTCGGTTCGACCGACGTCAGCGTGCGTTCGAGCATTGGTGCGAGGTCGTCCACCGCGCGGGGTGATCGCACGACGAATATCATCGGGCTCCGCTCGTTCTGTGCCAAAGACAGAAACACCGCCGGCGCGGGTGGCTCTTGCATGTTGTGATACTTGCCGTCCTCCACCACGCCGACGACTTCCGTCAGTTGGCTCCGCAGGATGAAGCGCTGTCCGACTGCCGCCGCTTGGCCCCACATCTTCCGAGCGAAAGTGTGGTTCACGACCGCGACATGCGGCGTGCCGCTGGTGTCATACCATGAGACATCCCGACCACCTAGGAGCCGCGTGCCGGCAGCCTCGAGGTATCCTGGCGACATCGTGAAGACGTAGGGCGAAAGAGCAGCGTTACTAGGCGTGAACTCTGTCGCGTCCGGCCGGAAAATCGGAACGCCACGCAATCCGCCGTTGAACGGCACTCGGCTGACCGCTCCCACGGAGGTCACACCAGGGATGATGCGCACCGCGTCGATCATCGCTTTCTTTCTCTCAAGCGGCACGTCGCCCTCGACTTCGCTCGTGTCCATCTCGGCCAGCAGCGCGCCTTGCGGCTGAAAACCGAGCGGCGTGTGCAGCATGCGCACCATGCCGCGGATGGCGACGACGGAGGCAGTCACCAGCAGCGCGCAAATTGCAATCTGCGCGCCTAACAAGAGGTCGCGCATTGCGAAGCGGCGCAGGGGCTTTGCATTCAGCGCTCCACCCTTCATGGCCTCTAATGGGCTGCTCTGCCAGACCTGACGCGCCGGGATCATGCCGAACAGCAGGCCGCTGATGACGGTCAAGATCAGAGCCGCCAGGTAGACACTGGCATCCGCACTGACTGCCGCGCGGCCATAGGGCGACTGCCACTGGTTGAGTAAACCGAGCAGCACGCGCGCGGCAAACAGGCCGGCCGCTCCGCCGATCAGCGACACGACCATTGCCTCGGTCATGAGTTGCCGCACAAGCCGCCAGCGACTCGCGCCAATGGCCACACGCAGCGCGAGTTCCCGGCTGCGATCCGTGGCGCGCGCGGCAAACAGGCTGGCTAGATTCGCGCAGGCGGCCACCAGCACCAACAGAGCGAACCCGCTCACCCCCCAAAGAAAGCCGCGAATGACGTCACCGTTGTCACCAAAGAGTCCCGGCCGCACGAGCCGCAGCGGCGTTCCGGTATCGGTCTTCGGATGCTCGTTTGCCAGCTGGGCTGCGATTGCGCTCAAATTTTCTGCAGCCTGCTCGGGAGAGACGCCGGGCTTCAGCCGGCCAAGCACCGTCAGGCCGTTGGATGCGCGGTTTTGTAGGGTGTCCGGTGCGAAGTGGTTTACGATTGGGATCCAGTAGTCGGGCCACTCGAATCGCTCTGTGCCGTGGAACCTCGCCGGGGCCACGCCGATGATGGTGAAGGGATCTTTTCCGAGCATCACACTCGTGCCGATGACATCGGGATCTGCGTTGAACACGCTTCGCCATAGCTGATGGCTCAAGACCACATACGGTGCTGAACCTGGCCCACGCTCGTCCGCGCCCCGGATGAACCGTCCCACCTCCGGCTGCACCCCCAGCAGCTCGAAATAATTGCCGGTGACCGCATGGCCTGAGACGCTCTTGGCGGTGTTACCCCAGCGTAGTCTCGCACCAGCAAATCCATTATAGCCGGCCATGGCGCTAAAGGTGGTATTTCGCTGCCCGAGGTCTTCGAACGCGGGATAAGACGTTGTCAGCAGCTTGAAGCTCGCCCATGGCTGGAGGCGCAACTGATAGAGGTTCTCCGGCTCGCTCACGTCCAGCGGACGCAGCAGGATCGCATTCACGACTGCGAATACGATGACATTCGCACCTATGCCGAGCATGAGAGTGAGCGTGGCAACGAGCGTGAATGCGGGGGACTTCCGCAGTACGCGCAGCGCGTAGCGGATATCCAGCAACAGGTCTTCGAAGAACGGCAGGCTCTCTTCGGCATGGTAGTCTTGCCGAATCGCCTCCACCCCTCCGAACTTCACACGCGCCTGCCGGGCGGCTTCTTCAGGACCCATGCCGGCACGGATGTTCTCTTCCGCCTGCGCCGCTATATGCGTCTCGATCTCTTCTCGTAGCCGTTCATCGTTCCGGCGCCTGAACCCGAAGTTCAGAAGCCGTCTCAGTAACCGATTCAGGGCGCTCATGATAATTCCCCCGCTTTGATCTCGAAAAAGCGCGCCATGATCGCGGCGGTCTGCTCCCAGTCGCGCTTCTCGGTTTCCAGCACATTGTGCCCGGCGCGCGTGAGTCGGTAAAAGCGCGCTCGACGGTTGTTCTCCGACGGACCCCACTCTGACGCGATGGCGCCCTCCTGTTCTAGGCGCAGCAGGACGGGATAAATTGTTCCCTGATTGACCGAGAGCAGGTCT
>DATHXZ010000235.1:0-1897 GCA_035459405.1 Chthoniobacterales bacterium | reverse complement strand
CGGCACCGGCATTCTAAAGGTCACGCCTGCGCACGACAAAGTGGATTTCGAGATTGGGCAGCGGCACAAGCTGCCTGTCATCGACGTGCTGCATCCGGACGGCAGGATCAACTGCCCTGAGATGCCGGAGCTCGACGCGCTCGATCGCTTCGAGGCGCGAAAGCGTGCCGGCGAGCTGCTCGCTGAGCGTGGCCTGCTCGGAAAGGAGGAGCCGCACGAGAACAACGTCGGCTTTAGCGAGCGCGCCGGCGTTCCGATCGAGCCGCGCCTGAGCGAGCAATGGTTCCTGCGCTACCCTAAAACGGACGAAGCGCTCGCAGTGGTGCGCGATCATCTCATCCGCTTCTTCCCGACGCATTGGGAGAAGGTCTACGAGCAGTGGCTCACGAACATTCAGGATTGGTGCATCAGCCGCCAGGTCTGGTGGGGCCATCGCATTCCCGCCTGGTATCGCGACGTGGCGCAAGCCTCCGGCTTGCGTGATGATGAGCCGAGCAAGCCAGAGGCTCGCTCCACATTTCGCGGCTTTGATCAGTACGCGGAGGTTGATATCTCACGTCGCAACTTGCCGCATTGGCGGCAGGAAGGCGCGACCTACTTCGTCACCTTCCGCCTCCACGATTCGCTTCCGCACGATAAGCTCGCGGAACTGGAAGCAGAGCGGACGGCGTGGCTCGCCCGACACCCTGAACCGTGGAGTGATGTCGAACGCGCGGAGTACTACGAGCGCTTCTCAGCGAAGATCGAAGAATGGCTCGATGCTGGCCATGGCTCTTGTCTGCTGAAGGACGAGGGCGCGAGCCGCATCGTGGCGGATGCGCTGAAGCACTTCGACGGCGAGCGCTACGAGCTTGGTTCGTGGATCGTAATGCCAAATCACGTGCATGCCGTCGTCACGCCGCGGCAGGGTCATGAGATCGGCTCGATTCTGCATTCCTGGAAGTCGTTTTCAGTGCATCAGATCAACACGGTGCTCGGCCGAGCAGGTCAGCTTTGGCAGCACGAAAGCTACGATCACATCGTGCGGGATGGCGAGGCGTTGGAGCGCATCTCGGATTACATCGAGCGGAATGGTGAGCGGGCCGGCATCCGCGCAGCGCATGTCTCGAACGTGGCGCAAGCGGCTCGCTTGCCCTCTTTTCAAACACGCAAGCCGGAGGCTCGCGCCACGGAAATCCGGGTGCAGCTGGAGTCGCCCGGTCCCGAATGGCGGCAGGACGACGACACGCTCGACACGTGGTTCTCATCCTGGCTTTGGGCTTACGAGACAATGGACGCGGAAACGCGCGCCAAATTCTACCCGACGTCCGTGTTGGTCACCGCGCCCGACATTATCTTCTTCTGGGTCGCGCGCATGATCATTGCCGGTCTGGAGTTCAAGCCGGGCAAGTCGGAGCGCCTCGAGGACAACATCGCCTTCCGCCACGTCTACCTCACGGGGCTGATCCGCGACAACAAGGGTCGCAAGATGTCGAAGTCGTTAGGCAACTCGCCCGACCCGCTTGATCTGATGGCGAAGTATGGCGCCGATGGGTTGCGCTTTGGGCTGATGCGGATCGCGCCGAGCGGCCAGGACATTCGATTCGACGAGAAGCAGATCGAAGAAGGTCGAAACTTTGCGACCAAACTCTGGAACGCGGCGCGCCTCCGCCAGATGCACGGCGGCGCGACGGAAAGCGAGATCGACCGGCGACTGCTCACGACCGACGATAAGTGGATCCTGCTGCGCCTCGGCGCGGCAATTCTGGAGGTCTCCCGCGCGTTGGATGAATACAACTTCAGTGAAGCCGCGCAGCGACTGTACGCCTTCTTCTGGGGCGAGTTTTGCGACTGGTATCTCGAAGCTAGCAAAGCGTCGCTCGGCTCGCCCGTCGCGTTGCCGACGAATGGAGAGGCC